>JACDAE010000675.1 GCA_013695595.1 Ktedonobacteraceae bacterium
GTTTGTAAACGGCACCCGTACCCCCGCGTTGGGATTGGTGTTTTCAACGCGACGGGTTGGTGGCGGGCTTATAAATCGCGCCCGTACCCCCTGATTGGGATTGTTATTTCCATCACACGCCGCCCCCCAATTACACCCTGCCCAACGCCGGTGTAGGGGCGCGATTTATAAGCCCGCCCTCGCTACAACTTTTAACTTGGGCGTAGTCTTGATTCGTACATCAGAATGTAGCCGGTCTCTAGAATAGAGGAGATGTCGAAGCCGAACGAGCGCATCTTCAAACGGGTGCGCGATAAAACGTTGCGTACTGGACGCATCTCTTGATCCCAGACTCCCTCTTCCATCGCTTCCTGCAGCCGCTCACGACAGCGTGCAACCGTTCTCTCATGCACATTGCCATTATAGAAACTCGCGAACATAACCTCGTAAGGGCAATAATAAGGAAACTGCTCGATCAGAGGCAGCAGAACACGCATCTCTCCGTCCGTAAATTGCTGCTGCTGTACAAGCTTTGGCTGCCCCTCATCACATGAGATATACGAGAGCGTCCCCAGGCTGCGATTCAAGGCCAGCGTGTCGCCTGCAGGTAACGCCTCCATCAATGAGAAATGCATAATATTTTCACTATCTTGTTTGAGATAGGGTGCAGATGTTTTGGCTTCACGTAATGATAATCTTTGCATAATGCTTCTCCCTGCCTTTGTCATGGCTCGTTTTTATTACTACTTAACGATAACTAGCAATCAATGAGTCAAGGCCTATCCCTCCCAGGACCACCAGGAGGAATAGCGAGAGCAGAACAAGCCACGTATAGAGTGCGTGTCGTCTTCTCTCCCAACTCTGTAGAGCAGGCGAGGGTTCGCCCGGAACGATTTTGTGCGGCGCTGGTGCCAGGTCGGCGGTTGCTCTCGGTTCGTTACTGCCAGCCGGACGCAATCTGAGCGTCCCACTCGCCGAGCGTGATAGCGATACCGGCACTCCGCGTGACTGATAGCGTTGCAATCGATGGGGCTTCAAGGCCACATTATGCATGTTAGGGATGCGTGCTATCGGCATCGTCTGCTGTAACGTGAAATCATCTGTTATGCGCTGGTTTGCCTGGGATGAGGATGCATCTTGCGGATACATCGGCATCAACTGGCCTGTAAAGCGCGCCCCCACCTCGTGTAATTGTCCACCTGTGCCTTCCCATGGAGTGGTAAACTGTACACCCGTACCCGGCAGGTGCATGTCTGTACCACTTATGAACTTTACCCCGGCCTCCTGTAATGGTGCGCCTGTATCCTGCAACGTATCCCACGGCCCCACCCCCCACGGGTTTGTAAACGGCACCCCTACACCTGTACCTTCGTACGGGGTAAACTGTGCCTCTACACCTGTGCCTTCCAACCGATTTTGTTGCAGATTTATAGAACGCGCCTCTTCATCTTCCACCACCAGTTCCTCCACAGGTTCCTCTAGAAATGATCTCAAGTCTCTCGCTTCCGATTGTCTCATCTGACTTGCGTCCTTCTACTCGTTCCGTTTGTTCCCTTGCCTTCCTCTCATGCGGGAGAGGAGCACCGTTGTTGTTTACAGTCTAATTATGCCAGTAAACCTTGTACATCTAAAACGACTTATGTTATCATTCCATTGAACATCTTTATCATTTTCAAATCTGTACCCGGATGTATTATTTTGAAACAAGATACAGTGGACAAATATCTTCTATCTAAATCTAGCTAAATCTTTATCATCCTTTATCATTTTCACGCAAACCTTGATAAATAGAACCTGGACTCGCGTTATTTTTAGCATTAAAATGATAAAGAGAAACATATATGCATTGATCAAAAAAGCTTGAAAACCATAGAGGGGAAACGCTGATGGAAGATATAACGACCACTACACCTCGACCTCGTCACCGTCTGGTCGATGCTCGCATCAGCCAGCACTGGTCGCAGCAAGAGGTCGCCGACCGCATTGGTACAACTCATGTCAATGTGAGCAGGTGGGAACGTGGCATCACGCGCCCCAGCCCTTACTTCCGTCGCAAACTGAGCAAACTCTTCGAGAAAAGCGAGGAGGAACTGGACCTCATCTTCCAACCACCTGTGGAAACGCCGGACACTGTAAATGCATCAGGTGTCAACCCACCCGGCGGTAGTACGGGTGCCGTAAGCGCAGACCCCACAGGAGATATACATGCATACGATGGCATCAATGTGGCCGCGACCCCGGCGATCTATGATCCGATTATTCCCCTGCCATCGTCAACTCCGCTGGTTGGACGTGAAGAGGAGATTGCTGCCATCAAACAGCGCCTCTTTGCCGGGAGCAGCGTTGCATTGACAGCGCTCAATGGCTTACCTGGCGTGGGCAAAACGACCTTAGCGATTGCCCTGGCTCATGATCCCGATATTCGTGCACACTTCCGGCATGGCGTGTTGTGGGCTGGCCTGGGTCCTGATCCCAACGTTGATCGTCGCCTGATCCGCTGGGGCACACTGCTCGGCCTCTCTCCCGGTGAGATCGGCAATATCAAGGATCGCGAGGAGTGGGCGCTCTCTCTGCGCAGCGCGATCGGCTCCCGTTCGATGCTGCTGGTGATCGATGATGCCTGGGATGTCAATGATGCCCTGACCTTTAAAGTCGGTGGCCCCAATTGTGCTCATCTTGTCACCACGCGCTATATGGCGATCGCTTCACACGTCGCCGGCGATGGAGCCACACGCCTGCAAGAACTCAATACAGATGAGAGCATGGAATTGCTGCGTCTGCTCGCTCCCCAGGTTATCGAGAAGGAAGAACAAAAAGCCCTGGCCCTCGTCGAGGCGGTCGGTGGCCTTCCCCTGGCCCTTACATTGATGGGTAACTATCTACGCTTGCAGGCGTATAGTGGGCAGGCGCGGCGTATTCAATCTGCGTTGCAACGCCTCCATGATGCCGCTGGTCGCATGCAGATAGAGGAGCCACGTGGCCCCATCGAACGTCATCCGAGCATGCCAACCGACAAAACGCTCTCTCTACAATCGATCATCGCCGTCACCGATCAGCAACTGAGTGCCGAGGCCCGCAAAGCCCTCTATGCGCTCTCCGCTCTGCCCAGCAAGCCCGATAACTTTTCTGAGGAGGCCGCCGTCGCCGTCACCGATTGCAGCCTGGACGCCATCGACGAATTGATCGACACCGGCATGTTGGAGAGCAGTAGCGAGGGTCGTTATATGCTGCACCAGACCATCGCCGACTATGCCCGTCTGCGCCAGCAAGGAGACGAACCCCGTGAGCGCCTGATCCAGTATGCGCACGAATTTGTGGAGGAGCACCGTACCGATTATGAGCAATTGGACATAGAGAGTGGCGTGATTATCGCCGCCCTGGAGGGTGCGTACGTCCTGGGGAAGAAAGAGGCCCTGGTCAGGAATGTGTGCGAGTTCGCGCCCTTCTTGCTGATGCGTGGAAACTATTCATTAGCCGAGCGCCATGTCGAGCGAGCCCATGCCGCCGCCGTCGCCCTCAATGATACATATGGAATCGCCAATACACTCCTTTATAGAGGATTGATCGATCAGAAGCACGGCAACTACGATCAGGCCGAAACGTATCTGCAAGAAGGACTAACCCTTGCCCGCCAGGTCAACGCCCCCACCCGCATTGATGCCCTGTTGTATCTTGGGCAGACCGAGCAGAAAAAGGGCAACTATGATCAGGCCGAAACGTATTTGCAAGAAGGATTGACGCTGGCGCGACAAAATGAAGATCTTGAGCATGTCAGTGCCATACTGAATGATCTTGGCTGGCTGACATTGAAACGTGGTGAGCAAAAACAGGCCGAGGAATATTTGCAAGAAGGATTAGTATTGGCGCGTCAGATTGGACATAAGGAACGTATTAGTGGCCTTCTGACTACTCTAGGAAGTGTTTCTGCTAGGCGAGGCGATTATTATCAATCAGAAGTTTATCTTCAAGAAGGACTTGTTCTAGCGCGGCAACTTGGCAATCGTGAACAAATCTGTGGAATACTTATCAATCTTGGAGCAACAGAAGGTGAGAAAGGGAATTATATACAAGCTGAAGCATACTTTCTGGATGGGCTAGTGTTGGCAAGACAAATTGGCCATCTCGACCAAATTGTCATTTTACTTGCAAACTTAGGAGATATAGTAAGTGAACGTGGTGATAGTACACAATCAGAAATTTATTTCCAAGAAGGACTTTCACTTGCTCGTCAGATTGGTCATCGAGAATGGATTAGTGCTTTGCTTATCAATCTAGGCTCAGTAATAAGAAAGCAAGGGAAGTATGCACAGGCAGAAGCATATCTTCAAGAGAGTCTCTTGTTAGCTCGTCAGATAGATAGGCCCCAAGTTATAGCTAATGCACTTTACGAATGTGCTAGTATATATCTCGATCAAAATAATGTAGAGCTCGCTGAAGCGGCATTTAGAGAAATGCTTGCGATTGTTCCTGATGGAGAACAAGATTTGATTGCATTAGGACAATATGGTTTGGCACGCACTGCAATGGCTCAAGGCAATCGCGTCCAGGCTCAGAAATTAGGAGCAGAATGTCTAAAAGTATTGGAAGCAATGGGGCATCGCAATACCCAGGAAGTGAAACAGTGGTTGGCTTCCATCGAAGGCTAGGCTGATTATTATTGACTATATTTTGTGCACCATCAACCCTGAAAAACTGTAGGGAAGCCATTTATAATTCCTCCGAAAGCCGCCCGAAAAGTGTGGTAATGTGGATATTACACTACTTTCATTCACTTCTCTAACTCGCAGAGTCATCGCGCTTCCGTGGTCCCACGAAATGGAGCGCGCGAAATGAGTGGCGGCTTCCATGGCTCCACGGAATTATAAATGGCTTCCCTACAATGATGATATTTTCCACAATATGGATATCCTGATGCATTTTTAAAGTTCATAACCCGTGTCCTATGTCAGCCATAATCGGGATAGAAATAGTTGGATACTGACGTTGGTATAAGACAAAAAAACACCCTTGTGCTTATACGTCGTCACACGTTATACTTTGTATATCTTAAACGCCTCTACGTTAAAGAATGCCGTGCTGCGAAAAATAACACGATAGCCATAAGCTGATAGAAGTAGCAAGATGAAAGAATTGGCGAATTGCAGAGGGAAGTTTCCTGGATAATGGGACGTAATCTCCAGGCTAGGAAGTATCTAAAGGAGGGTTTCTCTGATGGTGAAGCTTGCACCTAATGATCAATTGCGTACGGCACGCGAGGGCAGGCATCTCTCACGGGAACAACTGGCGGATATGATCGGAGCCAGTAAACTCAATGTCGGGCGTTGGGAACGTGGCGATGCATATCCAGGGCACCCTTTCATGGAGAAGTTGTGTGCTCTATTTGGGATGTCACCCGAAGAACTGGGCTTTCCTCCGGTGAATACAGAGATAGCGGCAGATGTGCCCGATGCCATCTACGATCCAGGCATTCCTCCCGTGCCGCCCGTGACCCTGGTCGGACGCGAACGGCAAATTGTGGAGGCCCGACGCTGCTTGCTGGTGGGAGGCAATGCTGTTTTGACTGCCCTCAATGGTTTGCCCGGCGTTGGTAAAACGACCCTGGCGATCGCGTTGGCGCATGATGAGGAACTACGAGCGCATTTTTATGATGGTGTTTTGTGGGCTGGCCTGGGACCTGATCCCAATGTGCAGGGCCAGTTACGACGCTGGGGCAGGCTGCTCGGCCTGTCAAATGATGCGATGGCTGAGCTAAATAGCAGCGAAGCCTGGGCGACCACATTGCGTACAGCCATCGGCGCACGGCAGATGCTGCTGATTATTGACGATGCCTGGCAGGTTGAAGAGAGCCTGGCCTTTAAAGTTGGTGGCCCCAATTGTGCGCACCTGGTGACGACGCGCTTTCCCGCGATCGGCATGTCGATGGGAGCCGATAATATCACGACCGTTTCGGAACTGAGCGCGGAAGAAAGCATGAAATTGTTGTGCCAGATTGCGCCGAAGGTTGTAGAGCTAGAGGTGAATAAGGCGCACGATCTCGTAGAGGCGGTTGGCGGTCTGCCCCTTGCCCTGACATTGATGGGCAATTATCTGCGTTTACAGGCGTATAGTGGACAGCCACGGCGCATTCAATCGGCTCTGCAACAACTCACCAATACAGCTGCGCGTCTGCAACTGGTTGAGCCGCGTGCACCAGGAGAGCGTCATCCCAGCCTGCCTGCCGGAGCCTCCCTTTCTTTAGAATCTATTATCGCCGTGACCGATCAGCAGTTGGACGAGCAGGTGCGGGGCGCCCTCTATGCGCTATCGGTCTTCCCGGCCAAACCCAATAGTTTCTCCGAGGAAGCCGCACTCGCCGTAGCGGACTGTGAAGGCGAGACGCTGGATGATTTAGCGGATGCAGGCTTATTGGAAAGCAGTGGCTCTGGACGCTATACCCTGCATCAGACGATCGCCGATTATGCACGTCTACAACTGACCGAAACCGCGCCCACCGAACGCTTTATCGAATATGCCAATACCTTTGTAGAGACGCACAAAACAGACTACGAATTGCTCGACCAGGAGAGCGGTATCATCCTTGCTGCGTTGGAAGCGGCTTACAAATTGAAAAAGCATGCTGAACTGGCGCGTGGCGTGAGCGCCTTTGCATCTTTCTTGCTCTTACGTGGAAACTATGAACAGGCGGAGCGTCATGTCCAGCGAGCATATGAAGCAGCTATGATGCGTAGAGATCGCCATAGTATTACCAACACCTTATTATATAAAGGCGAGATTGCCTCTCGTCAGGGCAATTATGAGCAGGCAGAAACCTCCTTTAAAGAAGGCCTGTCAATTGCGCAGCAGATCGACGCGCCGGATCAGATTAGTATACTTTTGAAAGATCTGGGCTGGATGACCTGGAAACAGGGTAATTATGAGCAGGCAGAAACCTATTTGCAAGAGGGATTAATAATTGCTCGTCAGCACGAATATCTTGAACACACCAGTGCCATCTTGAATGTCCTGGGTTCATTGATGGCTAGCAAAGGAAATTATCCGCAGGCAGTAGCATATATGGAAGAAGGATTAGTGCTTGCACGTCAGAGCGGTGACCGCGAACAGATCTGTGGTCTGCTACTTAACCTGGGTGTGACAGTAGTTGAACAAGGTTATGATGAACAGGCCGAAGCATATCTCCAAGAGGGATTAACGATAGCTCGTCAGATAAGACATCAAGAATGGATCATTGTGCTGTTAGTTAATATGGGTGAGATGGCTGTTGATCAGGAGAATTATGCTCGTGCTGAAGTATATTATTCGGAAGCTCTGGCTCTCGTACGTCAGATTGGAAATCGTGAATGGACGAGTGTTTTACTGATCAATATGGGTAAATTAGCTCAAAAGCAGGGAAATTATGTAAAAGCAGGTGAGTACCTTCTTGAGAGTTTGAATCTGGCGCGTCAAATTGGTAGGCCGCGTATAATCTGTGTTTGCCTTTATGAGCATGGAAACCTCTACCTACAGCAGCAAAAGTTTGAGACTGCCGAAATTGCTTTTAATGAGATGCTTACTTGTATTCCAGAAGGTGATCAGGAACTGTTTGCCCAGGCTCAATATGGATTAGCACGTATCGAGGCGGCTAAAGGCAATTTTCAAAAAGCTCGTAAACTTGGAGAAGAAAGTATAACCATTCTTGATATAATAGGTCATCGTAGCGTACAGGAAGTAAGGAAATGGATGCTCTCTATAGAGAAGTTAAAATAAAGTCTATTCGGTTTTCTTGTTTAAGGTATTCGATTTATTCTCTTTAGAAGCATGGAGGCTAACATACATCAGAGCTTCAGAGGGTAACAAATCTTCTTTTTGTTACCCTCTGAAGCTCTGATATGGTTAATATGTTCATGTAGCGTGGTTTGTTGCTTATTTTCTATTGGAAAGTAGCTCTTTAATATTACCAGTGCCACATCACATTAGGCGCTAATCCAGCAGCATGTGCACCTGTTACAGCCATAGTGGCCAGTACAATAGCGATGGTCAGGACGACGAGGAGTGGCAGCATCCAGCGAATGAAACGTGTAGCCATGGTTTTTTCTCCCTTTTAACTCACTCGGTGCCAGGCTTCTGAAGCAACGTGTGCTGCGTTCTTATGTGCAGTACCGCTGCAAGGGATAGTCCTCTCTGCGCTGGAGAAGTCTTTGCAGGACGAGATCAGCTTATGCCGCTCGTACCTGACACGTCAGATCGTGTTGTGTATCTTGCGCAACACGCATCTGGCGGACCTCTTTCCTTCTCTCAGCGATCCCCGATCAGATGTTCCTTGACCCCGAAAATATACTAGTGGTAGCCAGGTGCTCGTTTCTTCCTTCGAGTATCTGGTTCACACGGAGCGTGTTCTGCGTCCAGCCCAACACGCTCCATCTCCATTCATCCAATTAGTTCTTCTTGTGCCGTTCAGAACCCTGGCTCGCTCTAAGTCGCAACAGGTCAACTTCTGCCTGCGCGAGAGGTAGTGCCCGAAACGGTCTTTGTTTCACCCGAAAGTGTTTTGTCATGGGCGACATCTCGATGCCTGTGTCTTGTACTAATGTGTATCGATACAATGTTGATGGTATAAGATTTTTTGCAAACCTTCATGTTTCTCGTCAACATTGATAGAAAAGTACTATGCCAGTACTTTGATGTTGATAGCAAAAGACGAGAATTGCATAAAACTACGGAAACCTATACTTGCAAAAGATGTTTTATGATATTTAAGATTTATGATATGCTCATAATTTGTGTGCTGGTCGTCAATGTCTTATACTAGCTCTATATAGTACCAAAAAGATAGTCCTGAACGACCAAAATTCCTGCAACATGCAGTTCTTGGGGTAGTACTCTGTCAAACGCTATTGCCTCGATGTAGCGACCCTATTTATAGCGTCCATCAATTTATTGAGGTGCTCACCTGGGG
>JACDAE010000702.1 GCA_013695595.1 Ktedonobacteraceae bacterium
GCGTTGATGCGATCAAAGCTGCTGGCATGCAGGCCCTGGCTATTGGCCCGACCGAACGCTTTCACAATGCAGATAAAGTCATACCAGACATGGTAAAGAAAAGTTTGCAGGACCTGCTCGACTAATAAAAAGTCGCGCTATTATCTGATTCCTATTAGGGAGGATGACGTTGTGAACCTTTGGCAAATTAGCGAAGACACATTCAATCCAGAAACGAAGCATATGCGGAGTCAGGAAACCGTTTACAGCGTTGGCAACGGCTATTTCTGCACCCGTGGCACCTTTGATGAAGGGTATCCCAGGGCAACCCCCGCAACGCTACTCTTCGGCGTCTTCGATGCTGTCGCTATCGCGAAGGAAGAGCTGGCCAACGCGCCAGACTGGACTTCGCTGGGACTCATCATTAATGGCGAACGCTTCCGTCTCGATAAAGGGAAAATTCTTAACTATTATCGCATGCTTGATATGCAAGAGGGTATCTTACGGCGCACAATCCATTGGGAAACGCCAACCGGGATACGCATCAAAATTTACAGCGAGCGTGTCGCCAGCCTGGCAGACGAACATGTGGGCGTAGTACTCTATCGCGTCACCAACGATAGCAGCTCAGATCTTGACATAGCATTGTGGACAAACTTTAATACGGCGGTGGGAAACTACGACCTCATGCACTGGGAAACGGTGGACCAGGGCTTCGAGGGCGAGGTGATGTGGTTGCAGAGCGAGACGAAGAAGACGAAGGTACAACTGGCACAGACAATGTCCCTCACCACCACGTTACCAGAGTACCGCACCGAATACCTCTCGTCCTACATTGCCCCCAGCATTCGTCTTTATGGCAAACTTGCCGCTGGCGCAACCATAGAAGCGGAAAAGCTTGTCGTAATGTATACCACGCGCGATAATGTTGAGCCTGTGCCCACGGCGCTCACACATCACCGCAAGCTACTTAACACCACAACCGGCGAGGCAACACAAGGTTTGATCTATGACCAGTTGCTGGTCAAACATAAAGAAGCATGGCAACAGTTCTGGCAGGAAGCGGATGTCATTATCGAAGGCGACGAAAAATCCCAACTGGCGATACGCTATAACATCTACCAGTTGCGCATCAACGCCTCCGCGCACGACGATCGCTATAGCATCGCTGCCAAGGGCATGACCGGCTTCGGCTATCGTGGTCATATCTTCCACGACACCGAAATCTTTATGCTGCCCTTCTTTACATATGTCCTGCCAGATTTCGCACGCAATCTGTTGCTCTACCGCTATCATCTGTTGCCAGCGGCCCGTAAGAAGGCGGCCAGCAACGGCTACGAGGGAGCACAATATCCCTGGGAAAGCACACTCGACGGCGAGGAGACCACACCCAGCTCGATTATCCATCCAGAGACGGGCGAGGTGATTCCGGTCCTGAATGGCTTCATCGAGTATCATATCAGTGCCAGCGTTGCGCATGCGGTCCAGGCCTATTGGGAAGTTACGGGCGATGACGCATTTATGCAAAACTATGGTGCGGAGATCGTCCTGAGCACAGCAACCTTCTGGGGCAGCCGCGTAGAGAAGGCTACAGACGGTACATATGAGATCACCAACGTGATTGGTCCCGACGAATGGCATGAGCACGTCAACAACAATGCCTTCACCAACTACATGGCGCGTCAGAATATTCTGGATGCCATCAAAGATCTGCACTGGTTGCAGACGACCGCGCCCGCCAAAGCACGCGACCTGGTGCAACAGCTCAATCTGACGGACGAGCGCATGAAACATTGGCAAGACGTGATAGAGAAGTTGCGTATACCACAAGATCCACAAACAAAAGTCTTTGAACAATTCGACGGCTTCTTTCAACTGGAGGAACTCGATCAGGAGCAGTTCAAGGGGCGCAAAGACTCATACCAGGGAATCCTGGGTATTCACGCCATACAAAAGTATCGCATCGTCAAGCAGGCCGATGTATTGATGCTTTTAACGGTCTTGAGTCAAAACTTTGACCTGGAGACCAAACGCGCCAACTGGGATTACTACTTTCCCATTACCGACCACGACTATGGTTCCTCGCTGACGCCAGCGTTCCACGTTATTCTGGCCTGTGAGTTGGGGCTGGGTGACGCTGCCTACAAGCAATATGTGCTGGGCGGACTGGTTGATCTAGAGAATCTGCGTGGCAATACGCCTGAGGGCATCCACACCGCCTGTTCTGGAGCGGTGTGGCAGGCGGCGATCTTCGGATTTGCAGGTCTGAAGGTAACGGATGAAGGGTATACGACCAATCCATCCTGGCCGAGTGATTGGACGCGGCTGGCCTTCAAGATCCGTCATAAGGGGGAGCTCATCTCGATTGATCTGAAGAAGTAAGGGTGATGTGGTGGAGAGGGAATGAGAAAAATCTTCACCACAAGCCTCTTGACAAGAGGGGCCAGTCGCGTTATGATAGATCGCGTGATAAGTCCCCACAACATGTGAGGATGAGTTGAGGCGCATTCGTCTAGCGGCCTAGGACATCGCCCTCTCAAGGCGGAGATCACGGGTTCGAATCCCGTATGCGCTATTCCAATCTTTTCAAAAACGTCTCAAGCCAGAATACAAGCGGCTTGAGGCGTTTCTTTCTTTCACAACTTACCCTATTATGTAGCAACCTCTCCTATTTTGAACCTTGTTTGAGATACTCAACAGTCCTGAACAAAGGAAATCTCTATTGAAAATCATCTTAAGAACAGCTACAATAGTAGCCTACAAGAATAAGCTTATTTTTTTGGGATTGATAAACTATGTCAGAACACACAGCAGACTCTATTGGCACCACTATACAACCATTAGAAATACTTTCTTCAGATGCCTTAACGAACCCTTTAAAACCCCTTGCCGATGATCTCTCATCTCCCTCCTCAGATGATACTTCCGTTGATATCGTCACTGGTAAACCAGTAGAAACACCAGTTCCAGCAGCTACACCATCCATAGAGAGAAAAGAACTCTACCAAAAGTTAAAAAAAAGAATTAGTGCTAATACATCATTAGATCGGACTCTCGTAAGTAATCAAGCAAATAAAAAACTTCCATTCTATAACTGGTTTAAATATAGAGAAGGTTTCTCAGAGCCATTTATTAACTATATCTTACAAAAAGCTTTAGACGGTACTGAACCTGGTATATTACTTGATCCATTTTCTGGTTCGGGATCTGCCTTGTTCGCTGCAAGTATGCAAGGATGGAAAACCGAAGGTATCGAACTTCTACCAGTGGGCGTGTATGCAACAAAGGCTCGTTTTATCGCTGAAAGAGTTGATGCACATGTTTTCCGTAATACGGTAACGGAAGTTATGAATATTCATTTTGCTGAGTATTATAACCAGGACTACGCTTTAAAACATATTGCTATTACTGATGGCGCTTTTCCCCCAGAAGAAGAACGGAAGCTCGTAGGCTATCTAAATTATTGCCATCAACACATTGAAAATGAAGATATTCGAAGCTTACTCATATTTGCAGCATTTTGTATTCTTGAGGATATTAGCTATACACGAAAAGACGGTCAATATTTGCGTTGGGACGTTCGTTCAGGACGTTCTGAAGGGAAAAATACATTTAATAAAGGATATATTTTCCCCTTTAAAGAGGCAATAAAAGATAAGCTACGACAAATGGCTATTGATCTGGAAGGAATGAGTACGCAAGGATCTTTATTTGAAGAACCTTCAACACCAATTGCTCCTGCTATCCCTCCTAAAATTTATCAGGGAACATGCCTTGAACTCCTTCCCACTACGTTTGGAAAAGATTCTGTGGACGTTATAATAACTTCTCCTCCTTACGCTAATCGCTATGACTATACGCGCACGTATGCTTTGGAGCTGGTTTTCTTAGGAACCAATGATGAAACAGTTAAGCATTTACGTCAGGAGATGCTTTCATGTACAGTCGAAAATAAAGATAAGAGAGAAAAAATAGAAAGTTTCTATAAGCACCTGGGCCGTGAAATTGATTTCGATATCGTTGACAAAGCATTTCACAAACAAGGCGCATTGCAAGAATTACTTACGATTTTGGATGGGTATGCGGAACAAAAACAGCTCAATAATTCAGGCATCGCCACAATGGTCCACAATTATTTCTACGAAATGTGTTTTGTGCTATACGAGTTCTCGCGTATTCTCAGAGTTGGCGGTACCGTCATTATGGTAAATGATAATGTGCGTTATGCTGGTGAGGAGGTCCCGGTTGATCTCATACTTTCAGATATAGCAGAAAATTTTGGATTAAAAGCTGAACATATTTGGACTGTCGGTAAAGGCAAAGGAAATAGCAGCCAGCAGATGGGAACTCATGGACGCTCAGAATTACGCAAATGTGTATATATATGGAAGAAAGAGGCCAGTATGGCAAAAGTTCGAGAAAATTTACTTATCGAGGCACATCAAGTCACTTACCGGTTACGATCCACGTTCTTTTACCGAAAAATTAAAGAATATAACGTACTAGCATTTCCATCTCTAGTTGCTCATTTATTTCCCTCACAGGATCTCTATAATTGGGACGAACGCACTAGCTGGGGAATTGGTGACGATGCATTTGAATATATTAATAGTCATCCAGACTTAAAAATGGTACAGGTATTTTGTCATCCTCGCCTCCTTAGAGAATATCCATCATTATTGGCTTACTATAGAAACATCGCTGCTTTATCACAAAAATCAGTAGGCTATTTAGTTAGTGTAGATGTCAAAAAATATGAAGCCGATCCAGACAATAAAAACACACTAACGAGCCAGCAGGCCTTCACATTATCGCGCCTCTTCAATGAGCACATCTCTTTAATTATTGATAGTTCGCTACAAAGCTTCAACGCGGAAGAGTTGAATGCGCTCTTACTTACATCTACCGGCGCTCAGATTGATGGAGCCTGGCGTAACGCCATTGGTGAAGAAGCAGAAAAAGTTGTACAAAGCCTTATAATCAAGGAAGCTGTAAAACGGAATTCACTCGTCTCTTTCATTCCAAGAATTGGCACATTAACCGAACCATACAATCCTGCAAAATTGGAGGAACAGCTAGGCGAAATCGGAAAGTATAGGGGCGTCTGGTTAAATAATCAAACTTCAATACTTTTTTCTAGCGAACCTGATATTTCCTTAATTGGAAAACATGGGAACACTGCGGGTGTCATAGAAATCAAAGGAGGAACAGATCCAGCAGGCGCATTAGAACGTTATGGAGCAGCAAAAAAATCCTTTGCCAAAACTTTGTCTGACTCTCCAACCGCAACAACTATTCTTATTGCAAGTTGTATTACACCAGAAGCACAGGAACGTATTTCAACAGATAAAGCGATAAGTCGTTTTTTTAATCTGACAGAAATTATCAAAGAGAAAAATAAATATAACGAGCTTGTCGACTTAATGTTCTCCTTACTCGATGAAGCACATGATCAGTAAGTAATTCGACGTGACAGAAGATAGAGAATTTGTCAGGGCTATTTAATTCTCGCTTTGTTGATGGTGTGCGTGTTTTGCGGGCGC
>JACDAE010000705.1 GCA_013695595.1 Ktedonobacteraceae bacterium
TGCCCATACTGCCCATATTCGTCGCCCATAAATTTGTGCCTCTCTCTATAGTAAACCGAATGCTTGCTCTGGCGGGGATGCGGGCTTATCAATCGCGCCCCTACACCATTAGGACGGCATTCGTATGTCCGTCAATTGAAAACAAACAATGCAATACCATCTCTGTGCTTATTGTCTCTCCTGTATATACGCCCGATCTTTATAGGAGTTGTAAGGTCTTATAATAGCGGCACAATCTCTTGTTGGATCGGTCCACCTGTAACCTCAACATCATTGGCATGAATTAAGAGATTGACCTCACTGCGTATGCCAAATGCGGGCAGATAGATGCCTGGTTCAACCGAGCAGCAGGTATTGGGCAGGAGAGCACGCGCATCCTGCGTCTCAAAGTTGTCCAGGTTTGCTCCATTGCCATGCTCAAAGGTCGTGATACTATGCCCGGTACGATGCACAAAGTAGTCACCATAACCTGCATTGACAATAACACGACGTGTTGCATCATCGACCTCGCGCCCTTCGACGCGTTCGCCAGCGGCAAGGCGTTCGCGTACGAAGGCAATCCCCGTGTCACGAGCGCTCCGTACCACTTCGAACACTTCCTGCTGGTGCATCGGAATCTCGTCGCGCGAACCAGCAAAGGCGATCCAGGTGTAGTCGGCGTATACGGCATCGTCCTGGGGAAGGCGTGCCCAGAAGTCAAAAAGAATAAGATCGCCATGGCGGATGGGGCTATATCCTATGCTGGTCGGCATATAATGGGGATTGCTGGCATTGGCATTCACCGCTACAATAGGCGGCTCAGGCACGCTCAAGCCAGATTGCTTGATTAAGGCTGTGAAGCGTTGCTGCACCTGATACTCGTCAAGTGAGATACCTGCACGTAGATTCTCGTGCAACTCGGCAAAGAGCTGATCCTTCGCAGCAATGAGGCGCTGACCAGCCTCACGATGACTGTGCAACTGAGATGTGCTCAACTGGGCAACGAAATATTGTGACAGATTGGCCGAACTGACGACCTCGACCCCAAAAGAGCGGATCAGTTCGAGCGTGCCAGCGTCCACGCGCGAGACATAGGGAATAGCGTTCAACGGCGAATATTCCATTGCAATTGTAGTGTGGTTGCCTGTTATTGAGCGCAAATACTCTTGCATCTCGCCCCAGGTGCGATAGACAAGCTGATGGCCTGGTAGCGATCTTAAAACATGGGACTCGACTGCGCTCACGATGGCCGATGGAGTTCCCTCTGCTGGCACAAAATAGAACCAGCGGCGCGTGTACATTTCTTCCTGGGAAAGAGTCAGTACCTGATAGGCAATAGGATTTGTTTTGCGAAAATCGTAAAAGAGCCAGCCGTCGAGCCCTTCGGAGCGTAGTGCCTGTTGAATACGTTCTATGTCCATTCTAAATTCTCCACATCTATCTGGGGATTACGTAAATCTATTTACTCACATTCAAGAAAAATGGTAGATGGTGCTTATAGCTAAGTGCTGTAAAAGAATTTATACCATTAACAAACATTATGACATCACAATGCAAATATCACAACTTAATCTTAACCATTTCTTTACCGTTATATCTGCTTTTAATGCTATACTTTATATAAATCTATTGCCGTTGATAAGTAGAGGAGTATACAATATGTCAACCCCATATATACCACAGCAACCATACAATAATGACAGTCCACAACAACCAGGACAAGTGTATCCACAACAGCCAATGTACCCACCTGGATACCAGCCACCTATAATGCAACAACCAATGAAGCCACGCAAAGCGAGACGGTGGCCATGGATTATCGCACTCATCGTTGTCTTTTTTATTGGTATGGCTATTGGCAATGGCATCGGCTCATCTAACAGTACCTCCACAAGCGGCAGCACCACACAACCAGGTGGAGGAACCTCGCCACAGCCAACATCCGCTCCAGCAGTTCCTGCTAGTACAGGTAAGTGGACAACTACGCATACGTATAGTGGCAATGGCATCAAGAAGACAGAAATCATTACTGTGCCCAGTGACTGGAAGATTAACTACACCTGCAAAGGTGATAACATTGGTGGCACAGCCATTAATGGTGTATTGGGAGTTACTGTCACGAATAGCGATAATACACCTGCTGACGTGGCTGTGAATGCGACATGCAAAGGAAATAATACTGCTGGATCGACTGAAGAGCATACAGCAGGGCAAGTGTTTTTAGATGTAAACGCAACTGGTGATTGGACGTTGCAAATACAAGAACTGAAATAAACTACAATCCTATCTGATAAACTGAGAGCAGCCTATGGTTGCTCTCAGTTTTTTTGTTGCCTTTAAACGTAGCCAATTTTGCAGCTTAACGAGCACATAACATGGGCATCAAGAATCAGATTGACACGGATTGACACAGATAAAAAGAAAGGGTACAGTGAATTGAACGTGAATATTTACCATGTCTAGTAGCTTGCATAAACGACAACGACGGCTGAATAGAGATAGATGAAAAATTATGGATGACAAACCAACCATCACAAAAAAAGTGCAGAGGAAACGTGTACCAAATCCAACACGTACCGCACTCATCATTTTCCTGGGTCTCCTGGTCCTGATGGGAGGCATATTCACATGTGGCTATATTTATCAAAAGAACGTCCAAGGGCCGGTCTCGCAGTTTATCCATCCTGTCAGCGATACGACAGGCGGCTCGTATGATACTATCGATGGACGCTCATGGAATCTTTTACTACTCGGCAGCGACAATGATGGAAAATATAACTTTCCCGCCCTGCTGACGCAGGTCATGATGGTCGTACACGTCGATACCTCAAATAAAACAGTCTCGCTGGTCTCTATTCCACGCGATTCGTGGGTCTCTATCCCACAAATAGGGGGCATGCACAAAATCGATCAGGCGTTTTTTCTGAGTGCAACACAGCATAATTCGTTCGACGATGGCGTACGCATCGCTCGCCTTACGATCGAACAGGATTATGGTATTCCAATCGATCGCTACGGCTGGGTGGGCCTGAGCGGCTTTGCTAAAGTTATCGATACACTTGGAGGCGTTGATATAGATATCACGCATCCATTGACCGATGATACCTATCCGAATGATACAGGCAAAGGAAGCGCTTCTAACAATCCTTACGCGTATAAGCGACTTTATATTGCACCCGGTCCACAGCATCTCAGCGGATTACAAGCGTTGGAATATGTACGCTCGCGCCATTCTGATCTTGTGGGCGATATCGGGCGCACACAACGGCAGCAACAGATTCTGGGAGCGCTCAAACAAAGGCTTAATATCAGTAGTGTACTCACACAACTCCCTAATATAATGAAAGATCTTAAGGGACAGGCCTATACGGATCTCAGCGAACAGGAGCTAATCGCATTTGCCAACTTCGGGCGCACACTCGATAATGGCTCCATAAAACGCATCACGCTCGGACCCGGCAACGGAAGCATGAATTTTGGCGACTACGCAAGCGTCTTTGATCCGACGACTAATTCTAATCAGGATGTGATTATCCCCAATTGTAAAAATATTCAACCAGTCATAAGCACTATTTTTCAGACAGGCATCTTCTCCGGGGGATGCAATGTGACATAATGACACAGGTTTATCAATCGCATCCAGGAGGCTTCCATTTGACCGAAGATGTGCAATATCTGCAATTCAACCAGTATAGTCAGTTCCCAGAGCTTCTTCATGGTGTTTTTACGCGCCAGGGAGGCTGTAGTCCAGAGCCATATAAGAGCCTGAATACTTCCACCCCCCCTTTTAATCCAGGCGATAGCATTGAGAATGTTGTGCACAATCGAGTTCTAGCATTGCAGGCACTTGATACGGCACAGTATCCTTGCGTCACGCTCTGGCAGGTACATGGTGCCGATAGTGCAATCTATACTGCGCAAGAAGAGTGGCGTACCGATTGGGCTAACAGTTCTTATTATGGACAACCGTGGACGCCGCAATCGATCCGCAAAGCTGATGCTCTGATTACCAAAGAGCGCGGAACGCTGTTGGCGCTCTCTTTCGCTGATTGCGTGCCCATTCTACTCTACGATCCAATCGAACAAGTTATAGCGCTGGTACATGGAGGATGGCGTGGCACCGCACGAGGTATAATAGCAACCACCCTTGCAACAATGGAGGAATACTCTGGTTGCAAGCCTCATAACATCTATGCTGGTATTGGCCCTGCAATTGGCCCCTGCTGCTATGAGGTGAGCGAGGATGTTCGACAGTTGTTTCTCGGCCAGATGCCATTTGAGACGATGCCCACTAATGAACACTACCGTAATCTTATCAATGAAGCAGCTGTTTTCTCTACACCGACACTGCCCAATAAAAAGAGTCTACGCCTGGACCTGCAAGCGACCAACCGTAATCAGTTAGTGCGGGCGGGGGTGACTTCTGAGCATATAGAGACGATGGAAATTTGTACCAGTTGCAATACCGATCGTTTCTTTTCTCATCGGAAAGAGATGGGCAAGACTGGACGTTTCCCTGTAGTAATGGGCCTCTTATAATCCCAGGTTTGGAGCTAGCTGACAGCATGGAGGGTGTCCACCGTTGGAATTGGTAAAGGTGGCACGACAATCTGATGTGTATTGGGAAGCTTCAGCTCGTTGTGCACTCCTATACCAACATCCTGCGCCTGCTTCAGCAATTTCCAGAACGATGCATCGGCAGCACGGATATCGCTACTTCCAAAGATGACGGGATGACAGAGGCCATCAACCGCTTTTGCCTGCAACACTGGCACAAAGTTATGGTAAAACGTGAGCCGGTAGCTGGCAATCAGATACTGAGGACAGATCTGACCCTCAGGCGCAGAAGGCAGAGATATCATATGTGTGTATAACTGCTTGACCAGCAGGGCATGCAAAACCACTTCGCGCGAAGAGCTATTCACAGTATTCAGGCCGGGCGTACGCGTGATCAGTAGCTCGTTTGGCACGCTCGTAGCAGCAAACGCAGGAGATGGTATCCATCCCACCCACAAAAATGTCAGCGAGGCAACGAGCAACAAGAGCAATAATAGGCGGCGTCCTGATTTCATCTCAAAAACTCCTTCTCCACATAACACATGAGATTATACATAAGAATACAACTATTTTCCTTTGTGGAAGATATAGATATCCCATATTCTCAGTATACCTGCGCCTCCAAATAGACAACCTTCACTGAATGGGCTACTCATTGTTTTGTTCATGTGGATACATAGCCTGTGGTTGCTCATAATCGTGTACGGAGGGCTGCTCATAGCGTGGAGAAGGCGGCATAGGATCGGCTTGATAGGAAGGTGGCATAGGCTGTGACGCCTGATACCCTCCTTGATAAGGATAATAGGGGGCCTGGGCTGCACGAGGTGCTTGCGGCTGCATATCAGGTTGGTACGCGATTTGCGGTTGCCGGGCTGAACGTCCGAGAAAAAAGTAAAGGATTGCGCCCAGAAGATGAGTAAAGACGATGGCCAATATCCAGAGAAGCTTCTGGCTGCTAGAAATTCTTTTGTTTGTTGCACAATCAACCAGCATCCATATCCAGAAGATTGTTACAGCAATTATGACACCTAAAATAATGAGGAGAATAATTAGTTCGAAGCTATGAAAACCAACTGGCATTGCACACTTTCCTTCTTTAAGATATTTTATAGAGCTTTATGAACGAAAAAAGACACATGTATTGTGTGCTTATACTAACACTATCAGAGTTAAAAATCAAATAATAAAACCAGTGGGGGTGCGGCTCGTTTTTTCGCAAGCCAAACAAAATCACTTTCTGAGTACAGATCATTGACGAAACCACGCTCGTTATGAGACCATACAAAGAGCGTCCTCCAACTTCATATAAACATCGAGCGTATTATCTATAAGAGAGAAAAATCACAGTGTTGCTATTCAGGAGCGGAGCATTATAATAGATTGATGGATAATCACCCGATCAACGAACAAGAATACCTTGCAAGCAATATTGCCGCTGTACGTGCTTCCATTCAAGAGGCTGCTGAACGTGTGGGACGACGACCGCAGGAGATTACGCTCATCGCCGTTTCCAAAACGAAGCCAGTGAGTATGGTCGAAACTGCATACCACGCGGGAATTACTAATTTCGGAGAGAACCGCGTGCAGGATGCGTTGCCCAAAATCGCCGTATTTCGTCCGCAAGGGATACGCTGGCATATGATTGGCCGTCTACAAAGCAATAAAGCCCATAAAGTGGCGAGTTCATTTGATGCAGTCCATAGCATCGATTCTCTCCATCTGGCCCAGGCACTTAATCGTTATAGAGAAATAGAGGGAAAAGATCGTCTACCAGTTTTGCTTGAGGTCAATATTGCGGGTGAGCAGAGCAAGGCAGGTCTGAGCGCGGCTGAAGCTCCAGAACTGGCACGCCAGATCGCACGCCTTCCCTATCTGGATCTACAAGGCTTGATGACTGTTGCACCTCGCGTAGATGATCCGGAAGAGGTGCGCCCTGTTTTTCGAGCGCTACGTTTTCTACAGTATCGTTTACGTGATGAACTACCAGATTGTTCATGGCAGCACCTGTCGATGGGCATGACCGATGATTATTGTATAGCTATTGAAGAAGGTGCCACCATCGTCCGCGTTGGACGGGCGATCTTTGGCGAACGTGTTCTATAAAAGGAGATCCCTAATGAAACTCGACGATCTGCTCTTTGGGCGTCGCATCCGCCAGAATCATGCATTGGAGCATGCTACGATCACGATTCTCAGCGATCGCATTCCCGAACTGCGCGTCAGTGCACGCTCAAATTCAGATGGATTTACGATCTTTGGCGATGTAGATCTGGGACAACTACGCATCGCCCTGGACGAAGCCTTATCGCGTTTGTTGGCTGGCGAAGCTGAACTTGCCATCCACCCCAACTGTGGCACTAATCTGGCTGTCGGCGTGACGATGGTAACGCTTGGCACCATGTTAGGTCTGGCATCCACCCATACGCGCACGCGGGTGGCGACTGCTGCCGCCTCATCTGTCGCTGGTTGGGCTGCCGCGCGACCGTTGGGAGAATATGTACAGCGTCACTTTACGACCTTACCGGACCTGCGTGGTGTACGAGTAACAGAGATTGCGCGGCGCAAATTCTTTGGAATGACGTTCGTTGAAGTACGTACTGTGCAGGAGTAATAGCGTTGTTCACACCACCTTTTCCCATTTTAAGCTTCCTGGTGAAATATGGGATCGGCATCATTATTCTCTCGATGCTGATCCGCGCTATTGCATCCTGGTTCCGCATTGATGAACGTTACGCCTTTATTCGTTTTCTGGCGCGTATCACCGATCCATTCATCACTCCAGTACGGCGTCTCGTCCCGCCTGTGGGCTTTATCGATCTGTCTTTTATCGTGACCTTGTTCCTGCTTATCATCCTGTCTCAACTGTTACAGCAGGCACTCTTTTATAGTAGCTGGTAGGATAATACTTGTTACTGTGCGCGTTATTCCACGTAGCAGCAAAAACATACTTGAATGGGAGCAAGGTACACTTAAAGCTCGTTTAACGGCCCCTCCGGTTGATGGGGCCGCAAATGCTGCTCTCATAAGCCTGCTTGCCGAACGCCTCGCGGTGCCACGCCGCACGATCAGCATCGTACGTGGAGAAACAAGCCGTCAAAAAACTATTGAGATTGCAGGTCTGACGCTGGAAGAGATCGAACGCAGATTGCAATAACATAAGCATAGGGATGTGCGCCCCAAATACCATTGAATGCACGAAATAATGGTAGAGACGCGATAATATCGCGTCTCTACCATTATTTACAGTATTATGGGTATTTATCCAACCAGGAACTTGCCAGCTCCCAGTTGTGGGTCCATCTGATTACCGCCTGTAGCAACATGCATCGTTATCACGGCTTTATTGACAGGATCACCATCTGACCCAAAGGAGATCTGTCCACTGACACCCTGGATGGCTTTGGCACCATTAATGTTTAAGAGTGCCGCCTTGAGCTTGTCTGGTGTTAGCCCACTTGTCTGCGTACCAAGGCCGTTCTTGCCAGCATCCAGGAGTGCAAGCGTCGCATCAAAAGAGAGCACGACATTGTAACCCGCACGAGTATAGCCGTATGGCCCTCCTGAATGATTTCTCCCTCCATACGTTTTGGGATAGTCAGTGAAAAATGCTGGCTTTTTAGAGGCGTAGCCCAGGATCGCCCACTCATCAGGATAAGCAAACGCTGTAAAATGCAGGCGCGTTACCCCAGGCGTACCTGATGGATACCCTCCCAGATTATATAAAGCATCGCCACCCATTATCTGCACGTTACTGCTGCTCGGCAGATCCTTGAGAAGGATGCTCACATCAGCAGAGTAACCAGCAAAGTAGATCAGGTCAGGGGCAGGTGTATTGCTCATCGCTTGCTTAAGTGCGGTCGAGATTGAGGCAGCATCGCCGACTGTATAATTTACAGTGTTGACTTTACCGCCACTGAATTGCTGGCTAAAACCGCTTGCCAGGCTCTGGCTATATGAGTTGGCTGTATCAGTAAAGACTGCAACATTTTTCGCATGCAGTGTCTTTTGTGAATAGGCTGCACCAACTGCCGACTGACTCTTATCGGGAGGAGCGACACGGAAAAAGTAGGGCGAGGCACCAGTGAGTGCATCACTAGAAGCGGTCGATGAAACCATTGGTATCTTTGCGGGTCCTAGAATATTGAGTGCATCTTGTGTTAGACCGCTATAAGGCCAGCCCATCACACCAACAATAGTTGGATCTTTTGCTGCCGCTTGCACGATCTGATTGGCCACAGTGGCAACATCATTTGCATCAATACCCGAATTAGCAATCAACAGGCGAGCCTGAATGCCGCCAGCATTGCGCGTATTAAACTCCTTTTGCGCAATGTAAGCACCCTGCAAACTATCGCGGCCAACTTGCACATCGGCGGCACTACCAGTAAGGATGGTTCCTACCACAAAAGTGATATAGGGAGAGCCAGATATCTTGACGCGCTGATTCTCTTGATAGATGAGTGGTTCTGCGTCAGATGAATCTTGCCCACTGGCTGAACGCCAGAGGGTTTGCGCACTGCCAATATTATTGGCAGCCAAGGCAGTGGCAGCCTGTTTTTTCAAGGAGCCATCGGTACGATTGGTGTCAAAAGCGGCGGTACCGTCGCTGATGCCTATCAGTTGCCCATTAACGACTGTTGTGCCTACACCACCACTCGTGACGGGAATCTTCGTCGAAGGGACTATCGTCGCGGTTGCCGCAGGTGTGCTCCCGCT
>JACDAE010000711.1 GCA_013695595.1 Ktedonobacteraceae bacterium
CACTAATGTAGGCCAATAGGTGCACGCAAGGTGACGCCCCTACCCATCTTCCAATCTGAAAGGCGGCAAGCCTACATTTTTACTTTACATATATGTTTTGCATGCAATACTATATATATAGCATGTCACAATATTCATGTCAACAAACAGGCGTTGCATGATCTCGATTGAAGGGTTTTTATTGAGGATGTGTGGAGAACAACAGAGAGACACCATACCGTCAGGATATGGTGTCTCTCTGCTATTCAGAAGTCGTTTGTTTACTGAGAAAGGTATTGGAAAGGCACTTTCAGTTTGCCAGGAAAGCGATCATGAATGACACGGCGAACGGCCCCCACACTGCTTTCACCCAGGGTAAAAGCGAGAATGGAACCGATAACGATGCCACAAATGCCACCGAGGGCAATGCCTTCTAGAAACATACGATTGCGAAAAAATGTCATCGTCGCCACCTTTTCTTGAGTAAGTTGTTATTGCAGATACACAACTGTTTTTGCATCATTCCAGAGACGTTCAATGTGGTAGTACTCTCGTTCTTTCGGACTGAAGATGTGTACAATGACATCGCCAAAATCCAGGAGAAGCCACCCGGTCTCAGCGACCCCTTCCCGGTTCAGTAATCTTGCTTTCTGTTCACGTAATGCATCAGCGATGGCTTCTGAGATCGCCTGGATCTGACGTGCATTATTGCCGGTGCAGATAACAAAGTAGTCAGCGATCGTCGTAATTTCTCGAATGTCGAGTAAAAGAACATCGGACGCTTTTTTATCTGATGCTGCATCTACCGCGGCCCGTGCCAGTTGGGTAGGATCTAGCAGAACTCCTTCCACGTGTACTCCCTATCGTTTGCGTATCATTGGCCTGGTACAAATTTTGTATCGGCATGGTTTATTGATCGTGTATCGCATTATAACATGGCGATCCAGTTTTGTTAAGAGGACAAAACTGGATCGCCTCCGGTTTTACTTGTTTTTGCTATCTGGAGCATTAAACCATTCTTCCCTGGTCGTATGGTGTTCCACGCTCTGGTTTTGTAGGATCTCCATGCGCAATTCTCCCAATGTGCCCCACCCTTCTGCCTCTACATCGTATTTATGGATGGTTTCCTCGTTGCGCTGATGGATCCATACAAATGTAGTATCGTCAAAATTGCGGTACTTGTCAACGATGCTTGCCAGTACCTCGCGCACAACATCTTCGACAAAGCGTGGGTTTGCGTGCGCTTTGTTAACGATATAGAGTTCATCTGGTCGCTTGAGCAGTGAGTAATTTTCAGAACTCATGGCGCTCTCGACCAGTGCAATCAGGTCGCCTGCGGAGATATCTTGATCAGTACCAACCACCAGGGTTGCGCGGCCACGCTGGTTATGGGTTGCCAGAGGAGTAACGCTGAGCATTTTCTCGATTGCGTCGTCTGCAAACCCCTCTTCTTGCAGGCGCACCCGTGCAAACGAATGAACCATATCCTGTGCACAGGGGCAGGCAACCATACCTTCGACTTCTACACCAATCATACGACGGCTCCACGTCGTTGTCGCGACCGCCTGAGCGAGTAGCCCATAGATCTCCTGTGTGCGGCGACCAGACATCGGCGTCCACTTTTGGAGAGGATACGCGGTGTGGATATGCACTTCCGCGCGTGCCACTTTTTGACGTTCGACGACCGCCCTTGCTAATGCTTCCGCCAGTATCTCAATGCGAGGCCAGACGGTCGCAGCATTTTCTTCTAAAATCTCTTCCAGGACATCACTAAAGCGTGACATGTGGACGCCTGCCTGTTGTGTACCCAGGTCCGCATACAGGTCGAAGGTTGCGTCGAAGCGTTGCTGCTGACCATCGACGCCGATTAAGAGTGATTTGCGGATCCCAACCACGCCAGCTCGACCCAGGCGGACGCGCACACTTGGTGTACCATTCTGGATATCGCGGTCCAGCGTAATACGCAGGTTGGGAGCCAGGCGCGTGACACCATCCTGTGAGACGTGTTGCAAGAGTTCCTGCGCCGTTCGTCCGTTGATTGGATCGACGACATTGGGCGAAATTTCGGCCAGTGGGGCCAGCACAAAAGCGCGTTCGGCCATGCGTGGATGTGGGATTATCAGATTATCGTCCTGTAAATGTACATCGTCATAAAGAAGTATATCAATGTCGATTGGTCGTGGGCCATTGCGGAACGTGCGCTGGCGTCCAATGGCAATTTCAATAGACTGCGTATAATGTAATAAATCCTGTGCTGATAGCCAGGTTTTTCCACAGCAAGCGATATTGAGAAAACGTGGTTGATCGAGATAACCTACCGGTTCGGTCTCATAAACAGAGGAAACGGTTTCGATCGTAACTACTTCTCGTAGCTGTTGCAGGGCAGCGGCAAGGTTCCCTCGTCGGTCGCCCAGGTTGGAACCAAGAGCGAGGTAGACAATATGGGTCGCGGTTGATGTATTTGTATCTGGAAACAAAGGTGAAATTGGTGTATCAAGACTCATAAAAAACTAACCTTTCAAGAAAACGTTTCGGCTCCGCCATAGTATAGAAACAATAAGGAACGGCAATTTGTTTCCTCTTGATCGAGCAATGCGTAAGCGGGTTGCTAGTTGGCCTTATTACCCTACACATGATGTCATGTGGATAAGGAGAAGGACACAATGACATTTGCCTGAGTGCCCCTATAAAGATGCGTATCCTATGATCAATGGGTACTTTGTTGTCTCGTTTCATAGCGCATTTAATTTTGAAATACCCATACATTAGTAAGGATGGCCTCAGTGCCACTACTGCTGTCACCACCTGCAAGAAAGCCAATCAAGCCACTGACATAATTCGTGTCGGAGAAGGATGAGACGATGAGTTGTTTGTTGATGTAGAAGCGAAAATGGCTGCCTGTCGCTAATATCAAGAAGGTATTGGTATGGTTATATCCGCTGTGAATGGCCGGCGAGCGTGTCCAATCGATGAGCGTAAGCCAGTTAAGTGGATTGCTTCCTTGAGCCATCACAAAGCGATATTCGCCCTGACTATTGAGTTCCAGAGCATAAAACGACTTGCTGGCGGGGCTGAGGCGAAATACCATTCCATAAATATCGCCACGTATGAGTGTCGCCTGGGCTGTCATAATGACGTTAGAGAACGATTGTTGGCCAGAATAACACCAGGCCATCTCATGGGCAAAGGCGCTATAGACATGATATCCCTGATTGGAGAAATAGCATTGGTCGCCATCGTCGATCCATCCACCACCGCTGCTTGTCATATCATTTGAATAGAGAACGTTACCTGCTCCGATTGCTGTTGTTATGCCTGCTGTTGCTCGTACGCGTGATTGTGCCGCCAGGGTAGCTTGTGCGTGTGCTTGTTCAATAGCCGTTGCTGTTGCTCGACGCTGCGCTGCTGATAGACTCACTTGTGGCCTGGAATGGCTCTGGGTCAGGTTATGGGAGCGCCAGAATTGGGCCAATGGAATGGCAGACCCTAGTATAAGACCCACGCAGAGTACGGAGAGCAGCAAAAATAAAGCCCGTTTGTTGTTGCCTGGGATAGGTATCGGTGGCTCATTTTGTAAAGGAAAGCGCAACGGCTTTGTGATCCGTGGGACGACCAGCGCATCTGTATCTAGAATGAGAGTGGCTGTGGTGGATGATTTTTCTCTATGCAGCGTTTCATCGGTATCTTGTTGTTTGTGGTGAAGCAGCGTTTTATCTTTGTCTGGTTGCTCTTCATGTTGCGGCTTCTGTGTATCTGTCGGCTCTTTTTCTGTAACTTCCGCTATTGACTCTTTATCTACTATGCTGTCAGATTCTTGCTTGAGAGCTTCCCAGTAAGCATCTGCCAGTATTTTTGCATGTTGATAACGCTCGTTAGGATCTTTTGCGAGTGCTTCGAGGATCACATCTTCAATAGATTGAGGGATAGTAGTATTAAGTTTGCTGGGGGGCGTTGGACTGGCCTGTATATGTTTGAGGGAGATCGCGACTGGCGAGTCACCTGTAAAGGGAACGCCTCCTGTAAGCATCTGGTAAAGAATAATGCCGAGCGAATAAATGTCGCTACGATAGTCATGTATCCCATTCGATTGTTCAGGTGCCATGTATTCGGGCGTACCAACCATTGTGCCAGCGTGCGTGACTGCATCGGCCCCCAGTTTGGCTTTTGCCAGCCCAAAGTCGCCCAGATAGGCATGGCCATCGGGGCGCAACAAAATATTAGAGGGCTTGACATCACGGTGTACAACGCCATGATCGTGTGCGTATTGAAGCGCTTCCGCAATCTGTTCAAGAAAACTACCGGCTTCTTCTAACGTTAAAGAGGCGCGTTGCAGTAAATAATCACGTAATGTGCCCCCTTCAACGTAAGGCATGACCAGATAGTACCAGGGGCGCTGCTCGCCAAAATCGTAGAGTGGCAAAATATGATCATTGGAAAGTGTGCCTACTGCTTCGGCTTCGCGTTCAAAACGCCGCACAAAGGGCTCATCACTGCCATAAAGGACCTTTACCGCCACGCGCCTGCGCAAACGACGATCATATCCCAGATAAACTTCTGCCATTCCTCCACGTGCAATACGACGACGTAGCTCATACCGTCCTAGTGTTGAGCCTTCTATTCCCGTCTTCATGAATTCTGCCTCCTACATCATGTTAAGCATTCGTGAGGTTCTTACTGGAGTTCTGTTGATTATTATCCCCCTCTACATCATAATATACAAGGCAAGAAGAAACGTATTTGCCTGGCTTGCCTTGTATTACACCACTGTTGTTTTAGCTTGCTGCGGTCCAGTAGCGCTCGAGGTGAACCGTCTCGACGGGGCGAATATTATGGGTATAGCTCGTCATCGCTTGCTGGATGGCCTCTTCGCCTGTGAAATTAGCCGTTATCTGCGAGGCGTACATTTCAGCGGCTGCTATGCGTATGGGAAGCATCTCTGACATTTCGACAAGGTTTGGCTCAAATGGTATACCCAGTTCTTGCTTACGTGTGTCGAGTGCGTTCTTTTCTAGAATATAAGGGAAGTCTTCATAATAGTAGACTTTTGCACCCTTTTGTGCGAGGCGGTCGGCGGCTGAACAGACGATCTGATGATCAACGTGTCGGCCAACGCCCATGGGGGCATACCATGCAGCATCGGGCAGACGCTCCTGTAAGGCCAGAAGATCTGAGGCCAGTTGTCGATCGATGGTGGCATCGGATGGATGGACATCGCCCCCGATTAACTGGTTACGATCAGTATAATAGGCGGGTGAACCACGGTAGAGGGCATCCAGATAGTCTAGCCAGAGGTAATCAACTTCCAGATAATCTAGAGCACTGGCATCTTCTTTGCGGCGCAATTCTATCGCGTTGCCAGGGCCTTTTGTGCTATCTGCCCCCATCTCCTGGTGAACTCTCGTGGCGAATGGGCTGAGTGTAAGGGTATTGGATGGAATACCACCAAAGATCGTGATGACCAGTGGACGCAGGCCGCAACTGACCTGTACACCAAGTGTGCCACCACAGGAGTAGACTACATCGTCAAAGTGCGGAGAGAGAAATATATGGCGATGCTTCGTTGTAATATCATTCATGCTCGTGAGTTGCAATTGTTCGTTCCTCCATAAAGTGGTTTATAAATGAGTGCAAAAGAATATCAGTCTTAGTATAGCACGGGTCTGGCGGGCATGGCCTTTTATGGGAGGCGGACCCCATTCTCCGCAGAATCGAGTAATCCATCACGGACCAGGCCTGCGATGATCTGTTGCAACCAGGGAAGGTCGTCGGCGCAAAACTCTGGCTTGATTTTCGGCCCCAGCAGAGCCAATGAGATGCGTTCGTTGGTTGGCAATGAACGGAGGGTTGCCACAATGCGCCCGCGGAAATAGCGATTACTGCTGGTAAATGGCTGAGCTTGATAAGATGGTTTCTTCTCCGCCACTTTGCGTAATTGACGTAATACGGTGCCAGATGGAAAAAGGCTATACTGTCGCATATCGGTATATGCCTGGCAAGTTTCCTGTAAAGGGCAGCGGGTACATTGTGGATTATTACTGGTACAGATCGTTGCGCCTAGATCCATTAAAGCCTGATTCCAGTTGTAGGCTTCGTCCTCCGGTAGAACCTCTTCAGCGAGGATGAGCATCTGTGCTTCGTTTGCTTTGGGTTCGGGATGCTCCAGGCCTAAAAAAATACGATGCAACACGCGCCGAATATTGGTATCGACGGTTGCGACCTGCTTGCGATACGCAAAGCATGCAATAGCGCCAGCCGTATAACGACCGATACCCTTGAGCTTCAGCAATTCATCGATAGTATCAGGGATGTGACCATTGTATTCCTCAATGACCTGGCGTGCTATACCTTGCAGACGCACGGCACGCGAATTATAGCCCAGAGGAACCCATGCGGAGATAACATCAGCAGTAGGGGCCGCCGCCAGATCTGACAGGGTGGGAAATAGTGCCAGAAATTGCTGATATTTAGGCAATACGCGGTCGACCTGCGTCTGCTGAAGCATGATCTCCGATACCAGAATTGCGTACGGATCACTCGTAACACGCCAGGGAAGATCTCGCTGCTCGGCTGCATACCACGTGAGAAGCGCAGTCTGAGCGGGAGCTATCTGGGCAGGCAGGAGCGAAAAAGATGAGGATGCTTTCGTCATACAACCTCATCTTGTTTTTGTTGGTGTTGCATCCTGTGTTGCCTGTTCATCTGCCTGTATGCTTGCAGCTTCGCTTTGTTTGCGCGCGTTTAATGAAAAGAGTGTCTCGCCGCCTTCCAGCCAGCATTTAGAGTCGGGAGCCGGGAGGTTCTCGCAGTTGATCCAGTCGCTGGCGTCTCTGAGCGCATGTCCTTTAATGCACTTTGCGTACATAATATGGTCATTAAGATCAGGGTCTCCAGCTTTAATGCTTGGCGAAGCAATCTTCGGGATAAAAAATCTACACCACGGCACGGTTATGTACCTTCCTTATTTTTAGTGATACGCTCAATTGTGAGCGCCATCGTCTCCCCATTCCATGGAAAAAGTTGATCGATGATGGCGCTCATATTATAGCGTATTTTGTTTCCATGAGTCTATAGTCCTGGTTGAAGTCTGGAGGATTGGGTTGTGTAAATAAAGATAAATCGTTTTATTCTCTTTTTTTCCCCAGTATCACCATCCGACTATCCACCGTCAGCGCACTTCCATCCAGATCCCCATAATACGCCTGCACTTCAATGCCAACCGACTCTAGCATGCGCCTCAGCTCGGTAAGCGTATAGACGCGGATCGACTGTCTATGTGTTGTGCGTCGCCCATCGGGATAAAGCATAGTGATGTTGATCTCGTTGCGGCTTTCAGGCAGGTTCAGGCGTCGTTCTTCGAGCACAATTAATCCGTCATCGTAGCGAATAATCCCATGTGGGGAGAAGGTGCGCACGACCCGTACCTGATACACGGTCTCCAATAGGAAAAGGCCACCTGGCTTGAGCGCTTGCTGCACCTGGCGCAGAACTTCCAGATCTTCCTCTTCATTTTCCAGATAGCCAAAGGAGGTGAAAACGTCGATCACAGCGTCAAATTCGTTGGTGAAGGGGATGTGGCGCATGTCGCTTTGTACCCAGCGAACCCTGAGGTTTTGGGTTTCGGCTTCGGCCTGAGCGCGTTGCAGAAAATATGGACTCAAGTCAAGCCCTGTCATGCGATAGCCTTGCTGGGCCAGTGGAATCGTGTGTCGACCGTGCCCACAGCAGAGATCGAGGATGGAACTACCAGGTGCGAGTTGCAGTAATCGGGCGATGTTGGCGACCTCGCGGGTGGAGCGTTCGGGTGGCAGGAATGGAGAGTAGATGCGCAGATAGTCTGCGTCGGCGAATTTTTGATACCATGGCATATCGCTCATGCTGTTTGCTCCTTGCTCAATGCCTTGTTTTATTTGAATAAACGCCCCTGCACCATAATTTCTTGCATTGCGCTTATTCTTATCTCTGACTGATTGCGATGCGTATCCACCATGTCCCGGTTTTGAGGGCAATAATGAGATAAATAAATGCCCAGATTTCCTGAATGACTCCGTAGCTTCCAGCCATGGCAAGGCAGAAAAAACTGGCAAGGGCGGCGATTTGTTTCAGGCGTAGATTGCGCGTATGCCAGCGCAGACTTCCCGTGCGACTGCCCCAGTAGCGGCGTGTTATGATCCCAGCCAGGATGAGCAAGGTAAGTAGCCCCAGCGGACCCGTAATTCCCAGGATAATAGAAAGCATAGATATGTTCATTGCTTCTTCCTTCTGAAGCTCATGACATCCTACAAGGCGAAGACATACTACCACAATTATATAACATGGTAGCGTTGTGTAATGTATACTGAAGGGTAATGTATTACTAAGGTGAGCGGTAAACGTGCCTTCCTGGCAACGGTCAAAAGGTGCTAGCCATTCATCCTAATCTTTGCTGGAGAGTTTTTTGTGTTAGCAGAAGAGTTATCGGTACTGGATGCCGACGCGCCCCTGTGGAACGCGGCGCGGTCATTATTGGATAGTGCCTTCCGTCTTGAGCAGAACGCTGAGACCTACTCGTGGCACGGCTGGGATAAACAGCAGATCGATCGCTTCCTGCAAGGTTTACCTGCACATTGTACGTTGCTGGTGGGCGTATGGGACACGATTGCAGATGAAGAAGCATCTGGAACTGTCACAACGGATCGTGAAGCGCTCGTGCTAGGTTTTGTGGGTGAGATTGTCAGGGGTGAAGTCTGTTCGCTTCGTACCTTTGAAGCACTCAATGACGCAAGCTTACCGTCAGTACAAGCACTGGAGCCAGGTTTTGAACATGCGCGTGAACTCATGCGCAGCGTCAAAACCCAGATCGCCTCCGTTGCCTGGGCGCTTTTCACCGATAAGGCGACCTGGGATGAGTGGCTATTTACAGCGGGGAACGATGGCGGCTCCATCGATAAAGGCGAACTGCTTGCCGAACTGGCTCGTCAGGGTCGTTGTGTGCTGATGGGTACACAAACGATACAACATCATCCATAGGTGGTATAATTATAATGGAACAACGTGCAACGCCCTTAATCTGGAACCCTATTTTACGGCAGTATCTGGTGAATGCACCGCATCGTATGAACAGGCGCGAGGGGACGAATGAGTGTCCCTTTTGTGCTGATATTACCAGTGGTCGGGTAAGTCCAGATACCAACGTGTGGCTACATCCAAATGATTTCCCTCCCATGCAAGCGCCCGTTGGTGAAGCGTATGTAGTCATTTATAGCCGGGAGCATCAGCGAAAGTTTACGCAACTCTCGGTTGACGAAGTACATGCCGTCACGCGGCTGTGGCGCGATCTCTATCTTGATGTTGCCTCACGCTACCCCACGGTCATGATTTTCGAGAACAGCGGTGAGGCAATCGGCCAGACACAACATCATCCTCACGGTCAGGCATACGGAGTCTCAGTTATTCCCCCAACCCTTGAGCGTGAGTTAGAGACAGTGATAGAGGACGATGAGGCCGGGCGTGGGTGCCCTTTCTGTCGCGTACGTACTGAACTCAATGATGGACCGCACCAGGTTGCCGCCAATACAAACTGGCAGGCATTTCTCCCACCTTATGTGCGTTATCCCTATGAGACGCACCTCTACCCACGACGCCATGTGGCAAACCTCGCATTGATGCAGGATGACGAATTACGTGATCTGGCAGCCATGTTACTCCAGGTCATCAAAGGTTATAATGCTTTATTTGATGGAGCAATGGCTCCTATGCCGTATTTAATGGGTCTGCACCAACTGGCCGATGAGCGTTTTCATTGCCATATCGAGATCCAGGCGATCGGACGCGCACCCGGCAAATTGAAGTTTGCTGCATCTTCAGAGGCGCTCTGGAACCTGTGGACAAACGATTCTTCGCCTGTACAGAAAGCAGAGGAACTGCGTACGGCAATTGCAAAGAAAGAGGCATAAGCAAACTTTATGGATACTAAGGCGTTTCCAACCCCTGCTCTATCGGCATTGGAAAAATTTCCGGTCGTTTTTAATGATCAAATATCCTATGCTGGCCCATTGGGAGCGGCGTGGGCACCAGGACGTGTCAATATCATCGGCGAACACACCGACTATAACGATGGTTTTGTCTTGCCCGCAGCAGTCGACCGTGTGGCGGCCTTTGCGGGTCGTATGCGTGCCGACCAGACCGTGCGCCTCTGGTCGCAATACTTCGAGGAGGCCGCACAGTTTTCCCTTGCTGGATTGCCTGAGACATTTGATGCACAACGGGCTGACCTGCCCGGCTGGGCACGCTACATTCTGGGGGTTGTGAGCGAATTAACGCGCGATGGAATACCTTTGCATGGCTTTGATGCTGTGGTGGGTGGCGATGTGCCTCTGGGCAGTGGCATGAGTTCATCCGCGTCGCTAGAAGTTGCAACCGCCCAGACCTGTTCATTCTTCTCAAATGGTACATTTTCGATTGGCAACACGGACGCAACCCTTACTCCCATGCAGGTTGCCGCAGTATGCCAGCGTGCCGAACATGTAGCTTCTGGCCTGCGTTCAGGTATTCTTGATCAGGCCGCTTCGTGTCTTGGACGACCGGGAAAAGCTGTGCTACTCGATTGTCGTTCCTATGAGTATCGTTACATTCCCTTTGATACTCCAGGCATCTCTCTTATGGTCATTGATACCAACGTGCGGCGCGAACTGGCCTCTTCAGGCTACAATGAGCGACGCCAGCAGTGCGAGGAGGCCACGAAGTTACTGCACGATATGATTACCCCGGATGATCCAGATGCCGCAGCACAGGTCAAGGCGTTGAGAGATATCTCGCCCACACAGTTTGCCCATTATAAAGACCGTCTGCCTGAAATATTACGGAAACGTGCTGGCTATATTATTGCTGAAAATGAGCGCGTTTTCCAGGCGGTGGCAGCCTTAGAGAAAGGTGATATTGAGGCCGTTGGCCCTATACTCTGGCGTGGACATGCAGGATTACGCGATGAATATCAGGTCAGTTGCCTTGAACTGGACATCCTGGTTGACATTGCGCATTCTGTGGATGGTGTTCTGGGTGCACGTATGCTTGGTGGTGGTTTCGGCGGTTGTACCATCAATCTGGTGCGCAATGAAGCCATTGAACCACTGCGTCTGGCCGTTGAAAGGTATTATCCAGAGCGCTCTGGTCGGCAGGCAATTATCGATATTTGTCGCGCTGCCGGTGGGCCTGGGCAAGCGGTTGTATAGTAGATAATTCAGAAGATTATTGAGGATCAAGAAGTATGGAACGGCAGATCATGTGGGCCTCTCACGAGGAACCTGGACTTGAGTACTTGCACCTGCTCCAATTGCCAGACAGCATTGTTGCAGATAGCATTATTCTCGGTGTGCACGAGCAACAGCCGTTTCGCATCCATTATGAAATCCATTGCACTCCTCAATGGAGGCTACAGGATGTTCATGTAAATCTCCTGAATGGCCCATCGCAATCATTGCACCTCTTTGTGGATGATGAAGGGACATGGACAACCGAGGGAGGAGAGGGAATTCCCTCTCTTCAGGGGTGCCTGGATGTCGATATTTCAGCCACACCTTTCACCAACACTCTGCCTATTCGTCGTCTTGCGGTTCAACCGCGTTCTGTCGCAACCCTTAGCATGGCCTACATCGTGCTTCCGCAAATGCAAGTGGAGGTTACCGAGCAACGTTACACTTGCTTAGACGTTGCGCCTGCTGGCGGACGATACCTCTTCGAAAGTCTTCAGGATGGAATAGTTTCTTTTAGCGCGGAACTTCCTATTGATGATGATGGGCTTGTACTCGATTATCCCGGACTCTTTCGTAGAGTAGGAAACAGGTGAGGAACGTATAATATTGTACTATATTGGATGTGAGTAGCGTAAATAGAATGGGAAAGACTCACCTGGAAATATTGCGACGTCAGCTTGCTCGTGTTTATTGGTTGGGAGGTTCGCCCTGTGCAGGCAAAAGCTCGATTGCTGATAGTCTGGTGCAAACATATGGATTCCAGGTCTATCGCTGCGATGATGCTTTTTTTCGGCATGAGAAGATCGTGACATTGGAGCACCAACCAATTTTCTACAGATTAGTGCATCTTAGGTTAACGGGTAGCATGGATGCTTGTAGCATCGGACGGCTGTCCCTCAGCGAGAGAACGACCGTCCTGGCCTTGTTCGATACGCTCGATCATATGAACCAGGTTCTGGAGGCGCTGTTCTAGCCCCTGAGCCTGCTCATGAAGGCTACGTAGTTCGTTCTTCAATTCATAAAGCTGTCCACTTGCCAGCGGTTGCCACTCATTTATCGCATGGTTCTCTGCCACAAGCATTGTTTCCTTATCTGGCGTACCTGGAACTTCTTCGGAAGACAGGGATTCATCCGCAATCGCATGTGTTTCGGGTTCTTCCTGTTCTGTGGGCACAGGTGGAGGCACGCTGATAGCCTCTTTAGTGGCTGGTTCGCTGCGTATCACAAAAACAACCGCGACCAGGGCAATAACGCCGAAGAGGAGCAATCCTCCAGCAACTAACAGGTTCATAAACAATCCTTTCACGGAGAGGGAGAAGTTCGCTCGTGCGTATCCTCCCTCTTGCCGTGTACTAGTGAATATGGATAGTCGTCGTGGCGCTCATGTTGGGCGCGAGAGCCTTTCCTCCGTTGCCGTCGAGCGTAATAATGACCGGAATGCGTTGTCCCACCTTCGTGAAGTTGCCGCTGGCATTATCCTGAGTGGGCAGCAATGAGAACGTACTGGCCGCTGCCTGAACAATCTGCTGCACTTTACCAGTGAAATTCGTATCGCTATAAGCATCGACTTTGATGTCGACATCCTGCCCGGTCTTAATGTTATTGATGGAACCCTCACTGACGTAAGCTGTGATCGTGAGTGCGTTTGGATCGACCAGTTGAATGAGTGGTAGACCTGGACTCACGGTCTGTCCCGTGACGGCGGACGTTTGTATAACTTTTCCCGCAATTGGGCTGGTGATGTTGATCGCTTTAGGCGTGATTGTCACACCCGTCGCGCTGGTCGTTGTAAGCGGCGTGATCGTTGCAACAGTCTGCCCGGCGGTAACGCTATCCCCCAGGGTAACGTTCAGGGTAGTCAATTCGCCATTGGCAAGAGCACTGATAGAGACGACGTTGCCCGTGACCTGAGCATCATCGGTGCTGTAGTACATGTAGTTATTGTAAATCAAATAGCCCACACCGCCAGCAATGGCGAAGAGTGCGAGTACGATCAGTACTGGAACAAGAATTATGCGGCGCATAGGTAATCTCCTTGCTGTATAACATTGATGAAATGCAGGGTCATACGTGATGATGCCCGTACTGTAATATGAAGCATGTAATATGAGATGATGCTTATGGATTTCACTCTACGAATACCATTGGCAACGGCTCTTCATCCTGGGCTTCCCCTGGACGATCAGAATTTCTTTCTATACGTGCTGGTCTGCGCCTGCCGCGTACGAAGAATACTGCAATGATCGCCAGGATGCATATAACAACGGTAACGCTAAATGCGTTCTGGATGGCAAGTATATACGATTGTTGTCGTAGCAGTCCTGCAATAATTTGCAGGGCATCAGATTGTGCACTACTTAACGATGCACCACGTGCGACGAACAATGCTTGCAGTTGTGGATATAACAGACCCAGCCGCGATGTTGCCGTGACGCGTTCGGCGAGGTACGCGAAATGGACCAGGTTCTGGGTTTGTACCAGTGTAGCCAGGATCGCGATGCCTAGAGAACTGGAAACCGAACGCGTGACTGTATTCATAGAAGAAGCCTGTGCCAACAAGCGTGGGCTGATCTCCGACAGACTTGCGACGATCAGAGGTTGAATACACAATCCGAGTGCCAGGCCGCGCAATATCAGGATGAATTGTAGCCAACTCAGTGTTGAATAGGCTGTAATAAATGTGAGTTGCCAGGTCGCAACAGTCAGGATGAGCAAGCCTGGAATAACAACGGCGCGTACTCCGATACGATCTACTAGCCTCCCACCGATGAGAACTGCGACCATGGAAGCGAGGGCCTGCGGCAATAGGGTCACGCCAGACTGGAAGGCACTCAAGCTACGGATGTTCTGCAAGTAAATTGGGAAGAGGAAGAGGCCGCCGAACAGGCCAAACGTCACGAAGACGTTTGCGATCGTGCTGGCGCGAAATGGGCCGTTAGCAAAGACTCGTAGATCGAGCAGCGGCTGGCCTTCATGTCGAATTATGTTCAATTCAACGAATATAAAGATGATGAGTGAGATGATCCCTACTGCCATGCAGCCGAGTACGATCGATGATCCCCAACCGTCCGTGCTGGCGTCCGAGAGCGCATACAAGAATGTGCCGAGGCCGAGCGCTGCGAAGAAGAAGCCCAGAAAATCGAAGCGTGTGCGCCGTACTGGTGCCGCGTCGTGCAGGTAGATTGTTGCCAGGATGATCGCAACAATGCCGATTGGTAGATTGATAAAGAAGATCGACTGCCAGTCTGCGTAAGTTACCAGGTAGCCACCCAGGGTAGGGCCAAGCGCAGGGGCAAGCAGGGTTGGAATACCAAAGAAGCCCATTGCCGTACCGCGTTCCTGAGGTGGAAACTCGCGGAAGAGCAATGTCAGAGAAAGTGGAAAGAGCGCGGCACCGCCAGCTCCCTGAAGGATGCGGAAAAAGATCAGGACCGGCAGGCTCCATGCGAGCCCACACAGTACCGAGCCAAGTGTAAAGGCAGCTAGTGAGACGATATAGAAGCGCTTGATGCCGAATCTTTCAGAGAAATAAGCCGATGTCGGTGTAATGATACCCTGCGTGAGAATATAGGCGGTTAAGACCCATTGCACCAGGTGTATATCCGCACCAAACGCGGTCTGTAGTCGTGGAATGGCAATATTGACGATCGTCTGGTCGAGGATGCTCATAAACACCCCCAGAATTACGACCATTGCAACAATCCATTTGTAATCAAATCTTCCACTCTGTCTTAGAGCTTGTCCATTGACTTGCATGTGGAAAGACTCCTTTTTGACGGACGCTTGAGAAATGTTTCGCAACATTTGGAACCAATCATAAAGCAAAAAACTATCGTTTATGCCGTTTTTTTGATGCCATAAAGAAGTAAGGAAACGAGCTGGTTAATAGTCTCGTCGCGTGAAAGATGTGCAAAGGGCAAAAGATCATTCAACCCTTCTCTTCCTACCGCTCGCATCACAAATGTCATCGCCAGAACCTGAACAAACAGTGCTGCATCAATGTCTTGACGAAAGTTTCCTTCTTCTTGTCTCTTTTTGATATAGTCGTTAATGCCTCTGCGTCCACGCGTTATTTTCTCAGCGATGAGATGGGCTACGTCAGGATGGGAATGTGCTAGCAGGACACTTAGACGTGCAAGATCGCTCTGAGCAGTGAAAAAATCATAAAATGCCCCTGCAATCTGGCGTAAGATTTCTTCATCGTCATGTAGCGAGCCATCCTCTATTTTACGTGTGATTTGCTCCATTGCTACGCGTATTTGAGCATGAAAGTCCTTTTGCTCAATAATGGCAAGCAGTAAATCTTCCTTGCTATGAAAATGCCAACTCAAAGCACTCCTTGAGATCCCTGCTTCAGTTGCGATATCATCGAGCGTTGCTGCCATGATGCCTGCACGTGCAAAAACGCGTAGTGCCGCATTCAGTATTGCCTGATGTGTATCAGAAGCAGGTGTTGCACTAATCGTGCCACTGCGCACTAATTCCTCGCGCAACTCCTCTTTTCCACCCACAAAATGATAATAGAAAGCAGGACGCGAGAGTGCTGCCCCTTTGACGATCTCATCAATCGTAATCTCATCAAAAGGACGTGCCTGAGCCAACTTCTCCGCTGTCTTGATCAGGCGCTCTCTTCCCTTACATTTTCCCTTGCCGGGGAGTTCTGCCATACACTTCTTCCTTGCTTATCTATACTATACAGACTGCTTCGACTAAACTGTCTAACAGTCGTTCATAGTGTAGTATCAATTAGTGGAATTTGTCAATGGTGTAAGGACTGACTTCTCATGGCTTTCCAGTTTATCAGGAAAGGAAATTTCTGGTGTCAAATGTGATTGCACGCCCACACGGGATACTAAATGGCTCCCCTACAGAAGGGAAAACCATCCAAACATGATCTCGTTCATGATCTCCTTATTGTAGGGGTGCGGTGAGCGGAGCGAACAAACCCGGGTTTTCCTGGTTGTTTGTTTGTGGGTTTTCCTGCTCGAACTGATTGCTCTCAGGTTTGAGGAAAAATGTCAATTCATATTCACCAATATCGATATTGTCGCCATCTTTGAGGGCAAACCCTGTTTCAACTGGGATTTTTTGCCCATTGACGCGAACACCATTGGCGCTTCTGAGATCATGAATCTCATAGTGGCTGCTAATGCGCTGCAGTAGGGCATGATGGCGTGAGGTAAGTGTATCCTGATCAAGGAGGATGTCGCTTGAACCTGCGCGCCCAAGCGTTGTTTCGTCCTTCTCCAGAAGTATTTCTTGTAGCACTTGATTATAAGGCGATGCAATAAGGATGCTTGCCTGTAAGGGCAGATCTTCATGTGATAGCACAGGAATATCTTCTTCAATGGGTGCTGTAAATACATTTTTTGCAGGTTCAGCAGGTGGTATTGGTTTTGGTTCAGGTAGGGGCTGCGGGACATCAGGACCCGGTACAGGGATGGGTAACACCTCAGGAGCAGGTTCTGGTGCGGGTTCTGGTGGTGTTTCCTCTGGAAATGGTAAGGGAATAGGGTCAGGTGATGGTTCGTGCAGTGGTTGTGGAACGTCTGGTACTACCTGTGGTAGTGGTTCAGAAGGGGCCGGCGGAACGGGTGGCGTGGGTGGTACAGATGTTGGTTGTTGTGGGTCATTTGATGCAATAAATTCTAATGTAGATATTGGAGATGAAGCAGGTATTTCATCTAATTCAAGTATCATAGGAGCCGTCAGGGAAGTCTGAGATATATATGCAATGGATGCTTGCAGTGCGCCTGCAAATGCCTGCATGGATGGGTAGCGGTCTTCTGCGTAAGCACTCAATGCACGGCGAATAACGCCTTCCAGCTCCAGAGGAACTTTGAGATTAACAGCAGTGGGGGTTATAATCGTTTCTGTACGTTTGAGCCGTTCAATTTCAGCAGGTGTGCCTATGAAAGGGGGCCGTCCAGTAAGCCAGAAATAAAGGATGACAGCAAGAGCATACTGATCGCTTGCTTCCGTTATATGATGCTCAAATTGTTCGGGTGCGGCGGTGATTGGGAGAAACGTTGTTTGTGCCTGTCCAAAACGGCGTACGAAGTATGCGTTACCAGCATCTGAAAGCAGCAATGGAGCGAAATTGAAGTCGGATCCATCTGATACGAGCACGTTTGTAAAGCTCAAGGCACCATGCAGGCAACCAATGCTATGAAGAGTATGCAGCGCCCCTGCTAGTTGATATGTATAGGAAACGGCATCGACAACATCCAGCGGCGGGTTAAAGCGTTGTCTTCCTTCGCTACTCAGCAGCGAACCCGTTGTAACATAGCGGCGTACAACATAGAGTTGCCCATCTACCTCTCCATAATCAAGGATGGGCGCAAGATATGGATGGGTAAGTGCGCTTATGTCGTGCATCTCGCGAAAAAACTGACGACGAGCGGCGTCCGGGAGATTTCCCCAGGGATGAATCTGCTTGAGGGTGACCTGCCGTTGCTGCAACGTGTCCTCGGCTACATAACTTGTACCCGCTGCACTGTTGCCTAAGAGGTGCTGTATGCGGTAGCGTTTAAACCTCTGGCCTTCTTCCAATTTTCGCATGGGGATACCTCACATTCCTTACACCTGTTTGTGAACTATTGTAGCATATTATAAGCGCAGTGGCCCGGAATTCCAGGACTGGTAGGCTGAATGGAGGGGTAGTATCTGGCCTTGCTTATGCGTCTGCTTCTTCAGTAGTTTTCTTGCTTCTTCTTGTAAAATAGACGAAAAGAATAACTGCTACAACAACCAGAATGACTCCGGCAATAATCCATGTAATATTGCTCGCCAGTTTCTCCACTTGCGTGAAGTTACCAAGGGTGCGGCCTGCAAAATATCCCAGGCAACCAAAGATTGTGGCCCACAATATACCACCGGCAGCATTATAGATGAAAAAGGTGCGCCAGTGCATGTGGTTGACTCCTGCGAGAAAGGCTGCCCATGCGCGAAGTACGGCAACGAAGCGACCAAAAAAGACCGTTTTATCACCATGTCTGGCGAAGAATTTCTCAGCACGCTCAAGATGTTCTGGTTTGATGAAGACATAGCGCCCATAGCGCTCAACGAGGGCTTTGCCGCCAGTTTTTCCTGCATAATACCCAATATTATCACCAAGAATGGCTCCTAACGCTGCGCAAGCAATCACAAGTGGAATCTGCAATGAGCCATTCATTGCTGCATAAAAAGAGGCCAGCAGCAGCATCGTCTCACCAGGGAAAGGGATGCCCGAACTTTCGATCATCACAAACACGATGACGGCTGGATAGCCTGCAATCTGAAGTGCGTCCTGTAAGAATTGCAGAATGTTGAAGCCCGCTAACAACGTAGCGAAGCGGGTCGCTAAAAATGCTGATGCCAATGCATGCATGGTTTCTCCTTGTGTGGATAATGAAAATGGAAAGCCTCTTTCAGTATAATGCCGGGTGCTTTCTTCTTTCCGTACGTTGAGGGATGGATGTTGGTTACAACGCAAGGTAATCCATGCCCTTTTTATGCGTCACAATGTATTTGCGTCCGATTTACATACCTGAAAGTATGTGTTTTTGGGTTTGCTATTGACATGTTGTAAGCGGCATCTTTATACTGTTCTTTGCGAATAGCTTTATGTGTAATCTTTTTTTTATGAGAATGTAATTGATGAGTACAGATACTACAATGCAAGAAAATACAAACAAGATAGCATCTAACAAAGAGAAGAGAGGAACGTCTCTCTATCTGTTGGATGCAGTAATTATTGTTGCGATGGGCATTTTGATGTTCTGTGGAGCCTCCTGGCAGGTCTTCAAGTCCAATACTGATGTCGCAAAATACCAGTGTTATGCCGCTGTATTCTTACAGGGTACGCATGTGGCAAAGTCCTACCCTCCGCATCAATGTGATTTTATTTCTGAAAGCCAGACATATACAAATGCAAAGATTGCGGCTGGCCTACAAAAATATGGAGCCCCAGGTTTCCTTGTAGATTTTGTGAAACATCAAAATATCTCTCTACCCCTACGGGCGCTTCCGCATGAATATCCACTTCTTACTTTGATTCCTTTCTTGATCGTCCTGGTTTCACCACAACACTGGTATCAAGTCGCCTTCGCTATTTTGATGGCGCTTTTAGCCGGAGGAATGTATTTCCTGCTGGCTCGCTTCAAGTCAAGAACGGCGGCTATCATTGGAGCGACTCTGCTCGTGATAGGTGGCTGGTCAACGGCTGTCGGGCGTTTTGATCTTGTACCTTCACTGCTCACCTTGCTCGCGGTCATCCTGGCGGAACGCAAACGTTGGACGTGGGCCTTTGTCCTGCTGGCACTGGCGTTTCTGATGAAGTTCTATCCCGTGATGCTGCTGATCCCGTTTCTGGTGGGCCAACAGATGGAGCTACACGAGAAATGGAATGCCTGGCGTAGATGGCAACCCTTTGTCGCATTTATTGGCGTATGCGTCGTTGTAATGGGTGTTTCCTTGCTATTGAGCGTGGAGGGAACAATCTCTCCTCTCAGCTACTTCGAGACGCGCCCGATCCAGGCTGAGTCGCTGGGATCATCCCTCATCTGGCTTTCAACCTTTGTCACGCATCACACCCTTTCGTTCGATAATAATTACCACTCTCTTAATGTGCAACCCGTGCATATCCTGACCCGATTGGTGACCTATGGGGAGCAACTTCTAGAACTGGTCGGCCTGGCTTTCGTTGCCTGGTTGCAATGGAAACGCAAAATTACGCTGGCAACGGCCACGCTGTTAACCTTGCTGGTCGTAATCGTGACCGGGAAAGTCTTCAGCCCGCAATACCTCATCTGGGTTATTCCTCTAGTTGCTTATGTGGTTGGCACAAATTGGCGCTGGATCGTGTCCTGGATTGCAATATGCGCATTAACCACCTCGATTTATCCATATACATACTATGCACCGGGTCATACATCTATTCTCAAGGTTCCGCTTGTGCCCTGGTTCTATCCCGCCGTGACGCTGCGTAATTTCATCCTATTGGGCTTTGTTCTGGCTCTGCTCATTTATTATGTACGCCAACAGGTGCTTCCAACGACGACAACTGAACAGCGCAATACGGGAGAAATAGCCACTGTTTCTACGCAAGAGGCAAACGTTCCTGTTTCGGGAGCAGACATAGATGTGGATGATGAGGTTCCTCCACCTGCAAATATAGGCGAAGAGAACTCTTCCAATGTGGAGAAACTCTCTTATTAAGATGGGGAGTCTTTTCCCCTGGATAGAGATCTCTTTTCTCGCAAGCTATTGACACCACAAGACGAATCTCTCTATACTATGCCTTGCAAATCTTTTTGTATGTAATAGTAGTGGTTTTTGAGATAGTGGTTGATGAATAAAAATATCGAGACACAAGTAAAAAATGCTTTCGTTCCATCTAGTACAAAAAAGAAAGAAAAAAATCGCTACCCGATAGATATTTTAATTATTGTTGCTATGAGTGTGCTCCTGTTTATGGGATCGTGGGCGCAGATCTTTCGCGACCATTCAGATGGTGCACGTTATCAATGCTATGCCATCTCCTTTCTTCATAATGTCCCGTACGCGAAGTCTCTGCTTCCGTCTCAATGTGGCTTCATTTTTGGTTCTCCCCTGCAATCGTATACGAATGCGCAGATCGCCGCTACATTGCGTACATATGGAGCACCAGCCTTTCTGATACAATTTGTCGCATCGCAGGATCTTTCTCAGCCCTTCCATGCGCTTCCCCACGAGTATCCTGTTCTTACATTAGTTCCATTCTTACTTGTCATGTTTGCGCCAGGCCACTGGTATCAGGTCACCTTCGCTATTTTGATGATTTTGATTGCGGCAGGTATCTACTTTCTGCTTGTCCGCTTCAAATCGCGCAATGCGGCCATTGTCGGTGCAATCCTGCTGGTGATAGGTGGTTGGGGGACCGTTGCTGGACGCTTTGACCTCATTCCTTCGTTCCTGACCTTGCTTGCGGTGTTGTTAGGGGAACGCAAACGTTGGACGTGGGCGTTTGTAGCTCTCGCTGTAGCGTTTTTGATGAAGTTCTACCCAGCTATCTTGCTCATCCCTTTTTTGCTAGCGCAACAAATGGATGTGCGTGCACGCTGGTATGCGTGGCGGCGCTGGCAACCCTTTGTGTTGTTCATCGTTTTATGCATACTGGTGACGCTAGGATCGTTTCTCTTAAGTGTCGAGGGCACGATTGCGCCGCTCAGTTACTTTCAGACGCGCCCGATCCAGGCTGAGTCCTTTGGATCATCCCTCATCTGGCTCTCAACCTTTGTGCAGTATCATTCCATGACCTTTGAGTTTACCTATGGTTCCTTGAACGTGATTCATCTATATTCCTCTTTTATTGCCAACGCCGAGACAATTTTGGAGATTATTGGTCTGCTCTATGTTGCCTGGTTACAGTGGCGACGCAAGATCACTCTGGCGGCGGCAACCCTTTTAACGTTATTGGTCGTGATGATTACGGGAAAAGTTTTTAGCCCCCAATATCTCATCTGGATTGTGCCACTGCTGGCTTATGTTGGTGGTGCGAATCTGTTCTGGCTGCTCTCCTGGGCTATCATTGGTGGCTTAACTACCTTCATCTATCCATACATCTATGATATGGCGAGTATTACCCGTGTGCCTTTTGTGCCCTGGTTCTATCCCGCTGTGACACTGCGCAATTTCATCGTATTTGGCTTTGTTCTGACGGTACTTATTTTGTATTCTAAAAATAAGGCTTCAGACCATCCAGCGA
>JACDAE010000725.1 GCA_013695595.1 Ktedonobacteraceae bacterium
TTATTATTCCTGGGTTGCCAAGCAATCAAGCAACCCAGGAATAATAAATGGCTTCCCTACAGTGATGACATTCTGAAAGAGCACACTTTTTCAATCGATTGGCTAGGTTGCGAAAATCTGGGCCGCACCCCCTTATCCTCACTTGTAACTTTTAAGTACTCTATAATTAAATATTACTACAATGATTATTCAATTATGATAATAATAAAAGAATGAATATGCGCATATATCTATAAAAAGGTTAAGGATTCGATGAAAAGAATAACTATTCTTAACTTAATCTCTACGTGTTCATAACCGAGAGTAGACCATGAAGATTGTAATATTCCCATGTGATCGATATGACGTGCATCGTATTGGCACTGAACGTGAAGCGTACGATCTTGATCGTTCAGAATGACCTTTCATTATACGGTGTCATGAAGAAGTGATCGCTTCACAAGAAGGAAGGGCATTTTCTATAGCGATAGTGAAGTGCTGGTGGAGAAGCACGACGAGGGATATTGTGCGCAGCAATGGAATCGTGGGGATGTTGGGAGGCGCAAGGGGTGTTTGGATAGAGCTGGTGGTATTGGGAGGGGAAGGTTGCTTAGGACACAAGTTGGGCTATGCAGGTAACGTGTCCCGGAGTGGGGTGTGGGGAAAACAGGTAGTGCGTGGGGCATCGGAGTTATGGGAGTTGCTACCTGTTATGAAGGGTGCCTGAAGAGTCCAGAGTGGGGTGATCGTTGTGTGAAGAGGAATGTGTCGTTGGTGGGCCTGGCTTTTATACAAGCAGTGTGTGGGGAGTAGGTGTGTTTCACGCCTGGCGCTGAAGTCAGCCGGTTAGCTGCCGGCACTTCAGTGTCGCTATAGAAGGTATTGTCTAGTTATAGAGAGCAATAGATTTTCATAAAGGAGTTGCAGTGAGCAGGGATGGGGATAGGAGAGAGGCACAGTTTGTCATACCATGCGCGAGCGGGGTGAGTAGCGCTTTATGGCCCACTCGTAGGCGGCGCTCTGTCGCGACAAACTGGTTTGCTCAGCAGCGAAGATTTTTCATTATGCGGGGCATCGGGTGGTCATATGTGCGACGGCATGTCATTCAATCCTTGCGCCTCACATATCCTTTGCTCATAGTAGCCCTCCTGGTTGCGGGGATCGCTCTGGCTATCGCCGTATTTCAATATTGGGTAGTTTTGTTTATTCTTACTACTATCTGGTCAATCCTGATCGTTGTGGCAACCCGTTTTCTGTGCGACAAGTTTTACTATCTTGCTTTGACCAGGTCCCGTAAGCCACATTCTTTACGTTCGCGTGCCCTCTCAGCGTTGCCACAGTTCCCTGAGACCCCTATGCCTGCAACACCATTGATCCGTGTTTTGGAGACGATAGACCTTTCCACAATGGATGTTGAACAGTTTATTGCAAATGATACGAGCGAACATGTATCTGCACAGATGCCAATCGTTCGGGAGAAGAGAAAAGGTGTTCAGGATATGCCTCTCTCGTAGCTGAAGTTATGACCTTTGGGTAAATTTGTTGACCTTGCTATGAATGCTCTGTATGATTGTCAGTAAAATGAAAATTGAAGCGCCGGGTCCGCACTTCCAGATGCAGGAGCTTGTATTTAGGAGACAACTGTGAGCAATCAACAGATTCAGAAGGTCAAAGTTAAAAAATTAGCACATGTAGGGTTGTGGTCAACAGAGGTCTCGACACAAGGGCGCTTTTATCGTCAGGTGCTTGGCCTTGATCTGCGTCTACCAATCGATAGCTCTGCCCAACAAGATGTAGATTTAGAGGATGCAAATATATTCCTTGCCTTAGGCGAAGAACATCATTCGCTTGCTTTGTTTAACGATACACGTGCTGTGGTAAGCAATGGACGAAAGCCAACCAGTCGTACACAACTACATCATCTTTCCTTTGAAGTTGATACCGATGCTGAACTGGCGGCTTTGGCGGCTCGCCTGAATATTGCTGGTATCGATGTTGCATTGGGGACCCGCGATGGTGATCCCGATATGGGAGATACTCTCTGGTTCAATGACCCCGATGGGAATCGCATTGAGATCTCGGTGACCTCCGATGAGTACCTGTCTCCAGGTGTAAATAGCACACGACGGGTGTTGTTGCGCCCATACACACTACAGCATGTGGCCCTCTATACACCCCGCCTGGAAGAAATGGTTGACTTTTACACTGAAGCATTGGGGTTTGATATCTCCGACTGGTTATTACGTGAATGTGCCTGGCTGCGCTGTAATAATAACCATCATTCACTGCTATTTATGCAAGGGAAACAGGCGCTTGACCATGTTGGCTACAGTATCGCGGACGGTTCTGAATTATTGCGCTGGGCAGATTATCTGAGCCGTAATCAGATCCCCGTTCTCTGGGGGCCAGGCCGCCATGGCGCAGGCAATGATCTGTTCCTGCGTTTTGCAGATTCTGAGGGATTGCATATCGAACTCTCCGCCGAATTGCAGCAGTATTATGATCGTGATGTGACCACTCCACCGCGTTTGTGGCATACACGCGAGATGGCGCTAAACTTGTGGGGAGCCATGCCAGCCTGGATGCGAGAAGAAATGCGCGTCTGATTAAAAAATGACACGGGTTTGTAATTTACAAGCCCGTGTCAGCGAGATCTCGTACAACAAACTATTCAGTTACACGATTCCTGATCAATCCAATTCCCTCAACTTCGGCCTCAACCACATCGCCCGGTTTCAGAAACTCAGGCGGTGTGCGTGAAAATCCAACACCACTCGGTGTGCCCGTGGCAATAATATCCCCTGCATCGAGCGTCATACCCGCGGAGAGTACAGCGATCGCTCGATTGATGGAAAAGATCATTAAGCTTGTGTTGGAGTTCTGTTTGGTCTGACCATTCACGCGCAGGCTTAACGCGAGATTGTGTGGATTGCTAATCTCATCAGCCGTAATAATCCATGGTCCGATCGGACATGAACCATCAAGGCTCTTCCCCTTAAAAAACTGCTTGTGACGGGTCTGAAGATCGCGTGCCGTTATATCATTCAGAACGGTATAGCCAAAGACATAAGAGAGCGCATCTTCTTCACGAATATTTTTGCCCTTCTTGCCAAGAATTACGCCCAGTTCAACTTCCCAATCTATTTCGCTTGAGACGGCGGGATCGATGACAATATCACCATAGGGACCATTGATGGTGGTAGGAGCCTTGGTAAAAAATACTGGATATTCAGGCGTTTCCCCGCTATGCCCACGTACATTCGCCGTTTCCTGAGCATGTTCTTTGTAGTTAACGGCCAGACACATAATGTTCTTACGCGGCTGTGGAATGGGGGCGGCAAGCTGAACTTCGCTCAATTTATGTGCAGCTCCAACATCAGTGAAGGTTTTGACTTCCGTAAAGCGACGATTGGCGGCTTTACTCAAAATAGCCTGAAGAGCATTTTGATACTGTTCATAATTCTCGATCAGGGCAAGCATCTGATCGGGAACTGATAATTGGAGCGCCCTTCCTGCCAGATCGACATCAACGACCTCATCATCACGTACGATCCCGAGATGGGGAGTTGGAAGTTCGTTTGTAGAAAAGCTAACCAGCTTCATTGGTAATGTCTCCTTTACGACAAAGTATGTAGCTTTATTCTACAACACAGTACGCAACCATTTGTTAGATCAACGTTGCTCGCATGATATTAAGCGGTGCCTGTTCGCCAGTCCAGTGCGTGAAGGCCAGTGCCCCTTGATGTAAGAGCATGGAGAGGCCGTTCGCGTTACGTAGACCCATGATGCTGGCCTGGCAGAGGAGATACGACTGGGTTGGATTGTAGATCATGTCATACACAAATGTATCGCTGTCGAAGCGAGCAAGTACCTCTGGTTCTAGAGGACTGATATCTTCATGCATGCCAACTGGTGTGGCATTGATAATGATGGACGAGGAATGCGGGATCAGGAAATTGGCATCATTGAGGCTAAAAACAGCTCCATCATAGTTTTGTTGCACGTCCGCAGCCAGAAGTTGAGCGCGTTCCAGGTGACGATTGAAGATGATAAGGCGTTCAACTCCTGCACTCGCCAGCGCAAAAGCAGCCCCACGAGCAGCCCCTCCTGCACCTAATAGCAGGGCCGTATGCCCCTTGAGAGAGACCTGCCCATCAGGCTGAAGTGTGCCGAGACCCTGTTCTCGTAATGCATAGAGCAGACCTAGTGCATCAGTATTGTAGCCATAAAGGTAATCGTTACGATGTACAATAGTGTTGACCGCACCGATACGTTCGGCCAGAGGATCTATCTTATCCAGTAAATGAATAACCGCCTGTTTGTGTGGAATGGTGACATTTGCGCCCAGATACTCTTTACTACAAAGCGCTCGGACGCGTTCAAGGAGTTGGGAGGCGGGAGTATGCCATAGTTCGTAATGCGCTGGAATACCCAGCGCATCGAAGGCCGCTTGTTGCAGACGTGGTGAAAAAGAGTGTGCAACCGGGTCGCCAATCAGTCCGACCCGTGTTCTCTCTGTTGCTTCTGGCGTATGCTGTATAGATCTCATCAGACGATTATTTCGCGTAGACATCCTGTTACCATCATTCTTTAGTATAGATATAGCTGAAGTTTCGTAATCTTCTTATCAACTGCTTAAATTATATCAAATTTAGAGCGGCTCTGTATTCTTTTAAATAAAGCGTATTCAGACACGAGGCAGGCACCTCCTCCCTGCTCACAGTACGATTATGGTACTATGAAAAAAGATAGAGAGGGAGGAAGATAAGGGGAGTACTCTGTCAACGTTCATGGCATGGTTTTTCTTGCTGTAGGGGAGCCATTTATAATCTCGTGTGGGTACGCAATGATGTTTGACAGAGTAGTAGCATCAAATTTATACAACAAGAAATGGGAGTGAAATTATTATGACAGTTCAGCCGCGCTTTGCCTCAACGGTGATGTTGTTGCGCGATACTCTTCCACATGGAGCAGGCATAGAGGTATTTATGGTAAGGCGTGTGGCGCAGAGTGAGTTCATGCCAGACGTTTATGTATTTCCTGGCGGATCAGTTATACCTGACGATCGTTCGCTTGAAGAGAATACCAGTCTGTGTGCGCCTATCGCCCCCTCTATTGCCGATCCAGAGGGACGTACCGCATTGGGAAAAGGTTTAAGAGCTGCGGCAATCCGCGAACTTTTTGAGGAGGCCAATGTACTGCTAACCTATCGAGATAAACATATTTTGGCGATCGGAGAAGATGCAGTTATACGTTTTGAAACCTACCGATTGGAGTTAAATGAGCGGCGCGGACTGCTAAGCACAATCGTTCAGACGGAACACCTGGTTCTGGCAACCGATGCTCTTGCATATTTTGCACACTGGATCACACCGGAGGGTATGCCAAAACGCTTTGATACCCATTTCTTTCTGGCCACTGCTCCATCACAGCAAGAAGCACTTTATGATCAACTAGAGACGAGCGAGGGCTTCTGGTTCCAACCCACCGAAGTAATTGAACGCTTCCAACGAGGAGAAATACCTGTTGCTTTTCCTACATTTCAGCAAATAAAAGATCTAAGCGGTTTTAAAAGCGCCGAAGATGCTTTAGAAACTGCCCGTACACGTTATGTCCCTACACATACGCCTGTTTTAACCGAAAAAGAAGGTAAGCCTTTTATCTATCTTCCGAAAGATCCCGACACTACCTGGATGCTCTAAGCCTGTTTAACCTGTAAAGGAAATGGAAATATGGCAAAATATACACGTATTCTAGCTCCCAACCCTTCGCTAATGACAGGACCGGGCACAAATACAATCGTTTTGGATGGGGGGAAAGAGGGGGCTGTGGTGATTGACCCTGCCGACGATAATCCAGCGCACCTGGAGGCTATTATACATGCAGGGAATGCCTATGGCGGCATTCGGCGCATCTTTATTACCCATGGGCACCCCGATCATCTTGGTGGAGCTGAGAAGCTACGCACACAATTGGAAGCACCTGTCTATGCATTTAGTAAGGAAGGCATCCCTTTTGTCGATCAAGAAGTACACGATGATGCTCTCTTTACACTTGCAGATGATACATTGCGTGCTCTCTACACCCCCGGCCACCGCTTTGATCATCTTGCTTTTTTAGTAGAAGGCGAGCGTACACTCTTTGCTGGTGACCTCATATCTGGCATTACAACCAACGTGATCATCCCACCGGAAGGGGACATGTTTGATTATTTGAGATCGCTTAAGCGTCTGCAAACTATCGATATTGCGAAAATTATCCCCGGCCATGGACCAGAGATAGTCGATGTCCAGGGCAAATTGACAGAATATATGGCGCACCGCCTGCAAAGAGAGCAACAGATTGTTGACGCCCTCTATGCGTTGCCAACCTCCACAACGATTCCTGCTCTGGTAGAGCGTATTTATGTCGATGTGGACCCGCGTTTGCATCCAGTTGCTGCCTGGACTGTAGAAGCTCACCTATTAAAGCTAGAGCGTGAGGGCCGTGTGCATCACGCTGAAAAAGATGGTTGGGAACTGGTTAAAGAATAAAAAAATAATGGTACGATTTTGTTAGATTGGCTTCTAGAGGGGCATCTCTACCTATCCAAATGGAAAAGGAAGTTGAGATATCTTAACCATGTAGCGGTACTTTACAGCTATTTTGTTTATGCTATAGCTGTTCTTGTGTTACAATCTCATTATACCGGTTCCATACTTAATGGAGCGAACGGCAGAAGTAGGGCATGCTATTAACTTTGGGCGCAAGGATGCCTGTCTCTATCCTGCTGAAGTTCCCCCTTCAGTTCCATATGATTATGAAACCGGCGCAACTTTTCATTGCTTACCAGCCGAGGGTACCCTGGCCTCCCTTAAATGGACCAACAACATTTTTGGTAATCCAGCCTCCATAAAAATCACCCTCCTGCACCTCCACCTTTTCTGCATCAACATAACAAGCATCCATTTTTGCTGGATAGAAGGCGATATAATCAGCCAGACTCTCGTAGCCAGAGGAAGGCTGGCAGTAATACCATGCGCTATTGGGAATTGTTTTATTGTTAACCGTGATTGTATAGTAAGAGGCTGCTCCCTTCCATTCACAGAACGTTGTGCGCGAAGTGGAGGTGAGGTATTCCATTTTCACATCTGCTGGCGGAATGTAGTACACAGGAGGATGGCTTGTTTCCAGGATGCGTTTAGAGCGCCTGGTATCGGCAATAACAACACCATTAAAAACTATCTGGATATGTTTATCGGTATCCTCAAGCCTGGGAGGGCGTGGATAGTCCCATACCGATTCTTGCCCTGGCCCTGGCTTTATATAATTGCGACGATTGCTCACGTCAGTTGCCCTTTCTTTCATAGACGAATACACGCGTTTGATCATTATGACGCATCACGGTTATAGAAAGGGGCAAATCTTAGCGTTTGAGAATAAGCACCTTGAAATTACCCATGCCTGCTGGATCGGTTAGAGCCATGACGCCCTGGCGGAGATTGTACCACTGAAGAAGAGCAATCTGACCTCGATTACTGGCCCGATCCATATCAATGACAGCGAAATCCCGTGCTCGTACACGCTCCAATTCTTCACTGATGCCCATTTGAGTTAGCCAGAGACGTTGCGTCGTAAAGGTGTGCAGATGCAATCCTTGCCGCCGCCCCTCGGATAAAAGAGCGCTGAAGTTGACGTGAGCGGTAATATCCTGTTTGCCGGGCCGGATAAGTGGAGCATCGCTGAACTGATGTTGAAAGTAGCAAGCTAACGTTCCATTGATGCGTGCGGGAGTATATAATGCGCGAGCTTTGTCGCCATAATCAATAGTGAGCAGGAAACCGTGGTGCCCAATGGCCTGTGCGCTGCGGGCTAACCAATGCAAGGCATCTAGATTGATTTCGGCACGCCATCCATCAGGAAAGGTCTGCCAGGGAATCTTATAACTATCGAGATAGCAAGCGATCTCATGGCTGAAAGGATCATCCAGCACTTCATAGAGGCGTCCATCAGATTGAATATCAACGTAGACCTCGTACAGCTTTTTCTTATATAACTGCACAATATGGACTGGAAAGGCATCGATAAGCTCATTTGACAGGATGACAGAAGGCGAAAGCACATTTTGTGCCAGGGCATTCTGGCCTGCACGTATGTCTTCGGTGTGATAATTGAGGGCAGCCCGCAAAGTAGGAGCATGTTGCTCAGCCCATAAACGTATACCATGAGCTAGCTTGCCACGCCCCGAACCCTGTTCCACGACGACGAAAGGGGAAGGTTGCCCCAACGCATCCCACATCTGGAGAAGTTGTTGTCCCATACAATATGCAAAGAAGGATGAAACATCAGTGCTGGTATAGTAATCACCTTCCCAGCCCATTTTTGCGGGGCCACTCACATAATACCCATACTCCGGTTCGTAAAGGGCCATTTGCATATAGTCTGCAAATGAGATTGGACCACTGCGTTGAATACGCCCAATGATTACTTGTTGCAGGGGTGATAGGGCCATAGCTATTGCAAACCAAAGTTCACTACGAGCAGATCGAGGGCCATTTCTGGTACCATCTTGCTGCGCTTGAGAGAAGCATCAGTTGCCATGAGTTGGTGATAGATGTCCTCTAGTTGTGCAACGCTGAAATTACCAACCTGGCGCAGGCATTTATCCGCGAGAAAAGGCGGCATACCCAGCGTAGAAGCCACCTGGCCGGAGCGCATCCCTTTTTGAGCAAGCTCTTTGACGAGCATTAATGAACGCATCTGCGAAGTGATAGTGCTGATCAGCTTTATGGGCGGCTCCCCATCGGAGAGCAGGTCATGCAGAATATTCAGTGCCTGTTTGCGGTTGCGTTGTGCAAGAGCGTCGGTCAGATCGAAGATGCGTGCCTCCTGTACCTGAGCTGACAATTGGCGCACATCCTGAATGGTAATTGTGGCATTCTTGCCGACATACGTTGCCAGTTTATCCAGTTCATTTGCAAGTAGCCGCAGGTGATTGCCGCTAAAATTAGCCAGAAGTGTAGCGGCATCAGGAGCAATTTTGACTTGAATGCTCTTTGCGCGATTGATGATCCATTTTTCTAAAGCCTGTCCTTTAGGCACCGTACTTTGCATGATTTTGCCATGCTGTTCAGCGGCTTTGAGCAATGGATTCGCAGCATCCAGAGCTTCATCAACGATCAAGATCAGCACAGTTGCTTCGGGCA
>JACDAE010000745.1 GCA_013695595.1 Ktedonobacteraceae bacterium
ATTTATTGACGTACTTGCCCCGGTGAAAACCTTCAATAAATTGTTAGGCGCTATGAATATGGTCCCTCCTAGTACAGGTACTTTTTCTAATTTGAGCAGAATCTAGTAGCTGGTTCGAGTAGGATCGGAATAGGGAGCATTTGGATCAACTGTCCCTGTTGCCAGATCCTGGTTGGTTGCCCCAGTGATATCGTGATCGGTAGTGACGCGTGTATTTGTTGTATCTGCATATTGAGGCTGGTTGGGATCATTATACATGGTCTCATTCTGCCTCTGCGTTGTTGCACCTTTAGCCGCTGCACTATCGTTATGGAAAAGATAGTTTGATGCATTTGGATCAAGCGCCCCGGCAGGAGCTTCATCAACCATACGAGCGAAGTGGTTGAGATCGTTCTGCAATGCATTTTCAAAACGGCTACCGGCCCCTAATTTTTCACCAACATCGCCGAGAACGCCGACAGGAGGATTGTAGCTCACATAGACATCCACTCTGGTCTGATTTGAGCCAGAAGGTGAAAATGTAACCTTACCAAAATTGTCAAGGCCGTTCGTCGAATGCCAGCCAATCTGTTGATCGGGAACCCAATTCTCATTCACCGCATCCCATTCGTGTCGACCCGCAACCTCTGCGACCCAATGGCTATGCTGGTTATCAGAATAGGTAACCTCCTTGACAAAGCTCATAAATTTGGGGAAATCATTAAAATGTGAAAACAATCCATACACCTGATGGACTGGTGCGTTCACTGTTACCTCTGCATGATGTTCTGCATAGTTAGCCATAGTATATTCTCCGTTCTTTCATGTGTATTCTATTTCGACGGTTGATATGTGGCTTTATGACATTCTCATCTCTTTATCCGCAGAAAAGTCACTTTTGCCACCAACATGTATGAATCATACCATGCATGTGTATGGAAAATCAATAAATAAAGCACTGCTATAACGACTCTAAGCAAATTTTTATGTTCCATTTATTGAATAAACTGATGTATTGTTTATAAAAGCTGAACGTTATTGCGTGCCATTATTTGGTGGCAATGGTACTTCATTGATGACCTATAGGAATGTTGGTGCCCCTATTTGGGATTTTTTTGCGTCTGGTGTAATATAGGACTTAGATACAAAAGGCAAACAGAATCTCGTGCTCTTTGTTGTAACTATTCGGCATCATTGTACGTAATGAGCAATAGTAGGATATCTACGAAGAGCGTGCTGTATACCGTAGCGAAGAGAGTCTCAGTCAGAAGAGTCCATAGCGTCCATAATCTGGAATTTGGAGAGGTACAATCTATGTTAACTGCAACCATTGAAGACAATTTGAGTCGCGCTCTTGAGCTTGTCGGCGGCTCTATTGATCCCGAGATTGCTGAGTCGTATCCCTCGTTAGAGGCTCGTATTTTGGCCCAGGCATTAGAGAATGTTGAGTTAGCAGAATGTCGACTGCGTGAAATTCAGAAGCTTGTTGGCGAGATAAGTGATGTGCTCGTGTAGCTGTTCTCTGCCCGTCACGTGGGAGAGTTCTAAGCTTCTGTAAAGAGAAGTTTTTCTTGTGCCTGATGGTGACCGGATAAGCACAGCGTGGTGTTTTTCTGCGTGCACCCTTTCTTATCCATCGTCACCTATCCTTCTAGCATATTTTAGCAAGCGCAGGTAAGATCGACCTCAGGATCGTTCAAATCTGCTTCCTGAATCTCTGGTTCCTCATCGTTTGAGAATACTGTCTGTTTGAGGGCATCCTGAATAATCTGCTCCACATCTGCCAGGCTATTGATGCGTACCAGATCGTTGCGCACCTGCTTTGCGCCGGGAAAGTGACCCAGATACCAGCCCATATGTTTGCGCAGTTCGACGAAATGTTCTTCGCCCTTTAATTTTGCATGTACGCGTGCATGTTCCAGTGCCATGAACAAGCGCTCTTCTCGTGTTGGCAAGACCTCCGGTAGATCTTCGGGCGTTGGATTGATGCCTGCATTGAGTAATTCTTTGACTACATCTTTTTTCTGAAAGAGCCAGGGATTGCCAAATGTTGCACGCCCAATCAGGACTCCATTGACGCCAGTCGTACGAATACGTTGCGCGGCCTGATAGAGGGTGTGAATATCTCCATTGCCCAGGATGAGAGTATCAGTCTTGCGTACAATCTCAGCGGCGGCAGCAATTGCATCCCAGTTAGCTTCACCCTTATAATGTTGAGCCAAAGTTCTCCCATGAAGAGCGATGGCCGCTGGTTCCAGTTCCAGTAACTCCTGTACCCAATCGGTAATCACAATGGAGTCAAAGCCCAGGCGCGTTTTGACCGAAACAGGAAGCAGGCGGCGTTCAATAGTTGCTGTATCGCCCCAGGTACGTATGCGTTCTTCGTTCATTTGACGGATGCGCTGAATACGGAATGGTTCCATCTCCAGATCTTCCAATGTCTGCCCGTTTGCCCAATCGCGCGCACCTTGCTGTGTCGCGCGAACGATGGCTTTAGCGGTCTCCGGCATGCGAATTAATGCAGCACCGCCTCCCTTATTGGCGACGGTTTTCGCCGGACAGCCCATATTAATATCGACCCCGTCGAAGCCAAGTTCGCAGGCGACGTGGGCTGCTTTATAGAAGTATTCAGGCCGGCAACCGAAGATTTGTGCTACCACAGGGCGTTCCGCAGGTGTGTAAAGGAAGTCGCGAAAAATGCGCTCACCACCACGCCAGAGGCCCTCTACATTCGTGAATTCGGTAACGACGATATCGGGACGCCCATGGATGCCGTGCATGGTGCGGCAAGGGGCATCTGTGACGCCGTCCATCGGGGCCAGAGCTATAATCGGTTGTGCCAATGTATCCCAGAATGAAGTGTGTTTCATAGTCTTAGTATAATATCATATTTTTCTTTTTTTGTATTCACCTTTTTTAACCAGAGCCCTGTATTCTTTGCCTATAAACAATCCGTATTATAGAGACATACCTCAACTTTCTCTGAAAATTTGTTTATTATTGCCTGGAGAGTTATTGTGAATACAACCCGTCCTAGAAGCATACAGATGCATGCATCTCCTGTTGCTACCGTCTTCAAGAAATGGAGCAACGCCAGTATCGGGCAGCGTCTGGGAGCTGTTATATGGTTCATTGGCTTCATTTCCTTGCTAGCAGCCTGTGTGATCGTTCATTCTCATCCGGGTCCCTGGCCTATCGATCTGCAGACGACTCTGCATGTCCAGAGTCTGCATTTATGGACATGGGTTAGCGCCTTTTTGATGTTTATCAATGTCTTTAATAATGGCATTCCTGCTGCGGTAGAGTTGGCACTCTGGTTTATTATCTTGTTGCTCTTGCGTCAATTCCGTTATGCTATTTTTATTGGCCTTGGATCAGCAGGATTCGATGCTGTAAATGGCTTCCTTGCCCTTCTCGTTGCACGTCCACGTCCAAGTACACGCTTGATTCACGTCTATATGGCTGAACCCACACACAGCTTTCCTTCTGGTCATATGGAGCATTGCATCGTCTACTATGGGATTCTGTTGTATATAAGTTTCACTCCTCCGCTTCGTGAATGGCGCTACCATTGGCTCCTGCTTCCGTTCCAGATTTTTGCTATTTTGACTATTCTTTGTGTTGGATTTGCGCGTATAGAGGCGGGTTCCCATTGGCTTACTGATGTTCTGGCGGGTGCTCTTTCGGGCGTTCTGCTATTAACTCTTCTCATCCTTCTCTATCGCTGGGCCAGCGTTAGATTTGCGCATCATGGTGAAAAGAAACATCCTCTGGCCCGTCTGGGTAAATGGCGCGCAAAATAAGTAAATATATGACGATAAATC
>JACDAE010000748.1 GCA_013695595.1 Ktedonobacteraceae bacterium
AGGTGCTAGTGCCGCCCGTTGTGGCGACTCCACCCGCCCCACCGCCACGCCGTTCTCCCTTCAATCCTTGGAGAGGTGACCCTTCCAAAGCGTTTTCTCTTCAGGCAAAAAAATGAACTGCACCCAATAGCTTTTCCTGACTGGTGTTTGAGGAAAGAGTGTGCTATACTACTTTCGGACGCTTCGGGGAAGGTTTGCGAGACGAGATGCATCCTTATTTCCCCCAGAGGCACACGAAGACACATGAATCCTGATTGCCCTATGTCCCTATTGAGGGAGCACCAGAAAGGAGAAACGGCGCTTCTTTCCTCTATCAATTACTATGGAGGAACGTGCCGTAGAATCTGATGTCGACATCTTATACGCCAGGCACACAGATTGATTATTACGAAATTATCCGTATGCTAGGGCGCGGAGGCATGAACCGCGTCTATCTGGCCCTTGATAAGCGCAATCAGCAACAGGTGGTTTTGAAATTTCCGAACGAAGATCTCATTGGGAACGTCGCCGTCTTTGAGCGTTATAAGCGCGAAGCCGAGATCGGCAACCGCCTCAACCATCCCCACATTCAGCATCTCCTCAATATGGACGAAGAACGACGTGAGCATTACCTGGTCATGGAATACATTCAGGGTACCACCCTGCGCGATGTGATGGATAAATATGCTCCTGACCCGCTACCTGTTCCCGAGGCGCTTCGTATTATTTTGCAGGTCTGTGATGCCTTATTATATTCGCATGAGCATGGGGTCTATCATCGTGATATCAAGCCCGAAAATATCATGATTGAGGAGGATGGCAACGTCAAAATTATCGATTTCGGTATTGCATTGCTCGAAGGAGCTCGGCGCGTGACATGGCGCGGCCTCTCCGGCACGGTGGGCACTCCTGACTATATGTCCCCGGAACAATTAAAAGGGGAACGTGGGAGCGCGGGTTCTGATGTCTATGCCGTTGGCGCGATGCTCTACGAGATGCTGTGTGGCCATCCGCCCTTTGAAGGGGAAAATGTCTTCGCGGTCATGAATCTACACGTCTCTCAGGACCCTCCCTCTCTCCTGGGAGCTAATCCGCATCTCTCGCATGCGCTGGCAACCGTTGTCATGCGTGCAATTCGACGTGATCCTGAGAAGCGCTATCGCTCAATCGGGGACCTGCTTCATGACTTGCGTAACCTGGAGGAAGTGAACCCTGTCTCATATCAGCCGGACAGTCCCAAAATGGGGCGCAACAGTCGCCAGGTGCTTACGGCTATAATTGTCGTTGTCGCAATCTTTATTGTGATTATCGCAATTGGTTTTCTGGCACAATTTGCTAACCACGCTGCTCGCTGATAGTATAACCAACCACCCAACCGGGAAATTGTAATACTGTGAAGCCAGGAGTGTAGGTACTTTATACACAGAGAAGGCTTGTTTCCTTCGACCTCAGTATGTTATACTCTCTTCACTGGTAATGTTGCCAGCTCCTATCTATGAGCTATGTCGCTCAGCCGTCCGGGTCGCTCCAATCAATTACACACTTTTGCGTTTGCTGTCCACCATGGTCCACCATACTTTGTGTGTCCCATACTACAAATAGAAGAAATGACATCCTCAATCAACGTGCGATTGATGGATACTGGCTCCAACGTCGGTGCCTCGAGCATTGAGCAAATAGTCTTTTATGGGAGAGCAATGCATGAAGCACATGTTTGATGCATCCAATTCAGTCGACCCTCACTATCCCCTTTACGATGCGCGTTGGGAGCACGATGCCTGTGGCACCGGTTTCCTCGCTCATATCGGTGGGGAAAAAAGCCATTTGATTGTGCAAACAGCCCTTGAGGCACTCGCCCGCCTGACTCACCGTGGTGCTCAGGATGCCGATGCTGAAATGTATGATGGCGCTGGTATCATGACTCAGATCCCCCATGACCTGCTACGCGCTGAACTTGAGCGCCTGCACATGGGCCCTATCGATGATCTCACTGACCTGGCTGTCGGCATGATCTTTCTACCTTCTCAAGAACGCTCACCTGCGATATATGAGGAGAGTCGACTCATCATTGAGCAATCGCTCACTGAAACCGGCCTTGTTTTTCTTGGCTGGCGTACACCCCCTATTGATTACAGCATCCTTGGTTCTCGTGCACGAGCTACCGCTCCCACTATTGCCCAGGTCCTGCTCTCACGACCCGCTAATCTCTCTTTAGATGCTTACACTCGTACACTTTACTATGCTCGTCGCTTGATTGAACGACGCCTGTACACGGCTCAAATTGCCGATTGCTACATTGCCTCTCTTTCGCATACGACGCTCATTTACAAAGGGCTGCTCGCCCCATCCGATCTTCCACGCTTCTATCGCGATCTGGATGACCCACGCTACACGAGCGCACTTGCGGTGTTCCATCAGCGGTACAGCACCAACACGTTCCCTTCCTGGCCTCTGGCACAGCCTGTACGTATGCTTGCTCACAATGGCGAGATTAATACGGTGCAGGGCAATAGTAACTGGATGAAGGCTCGTGAAGAGGGCCTTACATCACCGTTATGGGACGATCAGATTAAAGATCTTCTTCCCGTAATTCAGCCTGGAACGAATAGCGACTCAGCTCAACTTGATAACGTCCTGGAACTGTTGAGCCTCTCTGGTCGCGAGCTGCTTCATAGTATGCAGATGCTTGTTCCGCCCGCCTGGGAGCACGATCCCGAACTCAATGATGCTCAACAGGCCTGGTGCGAATATCATGCAGGTATCATGGAACCCTGGGATGGCCCTGCCGCGCTGGTCTTCAGCGATGGTCGCATCGTGGGTGCCGCTCTGGATCGCAATGGCCTGCGCCCGGCACGCTATACCCTCACCACGAAAGGGCTACTGATCGTCGCTTCTGAAGCTGGTGTCATTTCTTATGAGCCACATGAGATCGCTGAAAAGGGTCGTCTTGGCCCCGGCGAAATGATTGCCGTCGATGTAGAACAGCACCGTTTCATGCGCAATCAAGAGATCAAAAATACCCTGGCTCATAAACAACCGTATCGGCAATGGCTGGAGAACAATCTTACCTACCTGTCGGAACTCACCGTTGAAGGTACTGAACAGAACGCAAACCCTCCCGACGCGAACGCATTGTTCGCTCGCCAGCAACTTTTCGGCTATACCCACGAAGATGTCGAGATGGTGTTGCGGCCTATCTTGACCGATAATAAAGAACCAACCTGGAGTATGGGCGATGATGCCCCGATGGCTGCACTTTCGACTGTGCCACGCGCGTTTTCGGATTACTTCCGTCAGCGCTTTGCCCAGGTGACAAACCCACCGATCGATTCTTTGCGGGAACGAATCGTGATGTCGCTTGATACGTATCTCGGTCGCCGTGCGAGTATGTTGACAGAAACACCACAACACGCACAGCTCCTGCGCCTGTCAACTCCCTTGCTAACCGAGGTCCAACTGGATGTCCTGCGCAATCTGCAAGATGCGCATTTTCGCTCGCGCACTCTTGATACGACATTCTCGATCACGGATGGCCCTGCAGCACTCGCAGCAACACTCGATCGCCTGGAACAGGAAGCTATTGCCGCCATTGAAGAAGGTGTCACACTCCTCATTCTAAGCGATCTCGCAGCTTCTACTGAACAGGTTCCCATGCCAATGGCAATTGCGATGGGAGCGGTGCATCACGGGCTGATTCGCCGGGGCTTGCGCACTCATGTCTCGCTGCTGTGTGAAACGGACTCTATCTGCGACATCCATCAAATCGCAGTGCTCCTTGGCTATGGGGCCGAGGCTATTGTGCCAACATTGGCACTGGCAAGCGTACGCGCCCTGGCAGGCGACCGCCACCTCGAACATCTTTCACAAGAGCAGGCAACCGAACGCTACTTCCATGCGGTGGAAGAAGGTCTGCGCAAGGTGATGGCTCGTATGGGCATCTCAACATTGCACAATATTGTAGGAGCGGGACAATTTGAAATTGTGGGCCTGACTCCACAGTTTGTAGAACGCTGCTTCGCTGGTTCTGCCAGTCAGGCAGGCAATGTAACATTTGTACATATTGCAGAGCATCTAATTGCGCACGGCACATCTTTACAGCAAGGAATAGACGCGCCAGAAGCGAGCACAAAGCGGCGTAAACTAAATGATGTAGGTCGCTACCGTTTCCGTCGTGATGCTGAATATCATGCATTCAATCCATTGATCATTCGTGCCTTACAAAAGGCCGCGCAGACCGGCAGTAGCGATGACTATCGTCAATTCACGTCGATGGTTTATAAGCGCCCACCCACTGCTTTGCGCGACCTGCTGGCGTTCGTGCCGAGGACGCCGGTACCTCTAGAGCAGGTTGATTCAATGGAATCAATTCGCTCACGCTTCGTGGTCTCGGCGATGTCTGTTGGCGCACTGAATGCCCAGACGCATCGCACCATTGCGGCGGCGATGAATAGTATTGGTTGTCGTAACAATACCGGTGAGGGGGGTGAAGATCCCAACTGGTATCATGAGACATTAGAGGGGTATCCCGTCAGCAGCAAGATCAAGCAAGTTGCCTCAGGACGTTTCGGGGTGACAACTGAATACCTGGTGCGTGCGGAAGAGATTGAGATCAAAATGGCCCAGGGTTCCAAGCCTGGAGAGGGTGGGCAACTGCCACCAGCCAAAGTCTCACCTTTTATTGCACGTTTGCGCCATACGGCACCAGGTATCTCGCTGATTTCGCCTCCACCACATCACGATATCTATAGTATTGAAGATATCGCTCAATTGATCTACGATCTGCACCAGGTCAATCCAAGGGCTCGCGTTGGAGTCAAGCTGGTCTCGGCGCAAGGTGTTGGAACGGTTGCAGCCGGTGTTGCTAAAGCGCATGCTGATTATGTATTGATCAGCGGCCATGATGGTGGCACAGGTGCATCTCCGCTCCAATCAATCAAGCACGTTGGCCTCCCATGGGAGCGTGGGCTTGCGGAGGCACAGCAGGTCCTGGTCCGCAATGGTCTGCGCAAACGTGTGCGTGTGCGTGTCGATGGTGGCTTTAAAACGGGTCGCGATGTGATCATTGGGGCATTGTTGGGTGCCGAAGAGTTCGGCTTCGGGACAGCGGCTCTGGTCTCGCTTGGGTGTGATATGGCGCGTCAGTGTCATCTCAATACCTGTCCAGCGGGCATAGCCACACAGCGCGAAGATCTGCTTGCCAAGTTTACAGGCAAACCTCAATTCCTCGTCAACTTTATGACGCTGGTGGCTGAAGAGGTACGTGAAATCATGGCGAGCCTGGGCATCACACGCTTCGACGACCTGATTGGGCATGCCGAACTGTTGCAGGATATGAGCGAAGGCATCATTGATATTACGGGCTTGCTTGCTCCTCAACCCTTCAAGTCGGTACCAGGTGAACATAAAGATGTTCCAGCCTCTACTGTTGCTAACCTCTTGCTTGCAGAAGCGGAAGAGGCACTGGCAGGAGAGCGCAGCGTTATCACGCAGCATGTCATTCGCAACGACGACCGCTCCGTAGGGATCAGCCTGGCCGGGGAGATCGCACGTCGTTATGGCAACAACGGTCTCCCAGGTGTGAGCATTACCTGTACCTTCCAGGGTTCGGCGGGCCAGAGTTTCGGAGCATTTAGCGTACCGGGCATGCGCCTGATCCTCAATGGCGAGGCCAACGATTACGTTGGAAAGGGCATGTCTGGTGGACAGATTGTTATCAATCCACCGGGCGATTCGCATTTTGCCTCGCAGGAGAATACGATTGTCGGCAATACCGTTCTCTATGGAGCAACTGGCGGCTATCTCTTTGCTGCCGGGCGAGCCGGTGAGCGTTTTGCCGTGCGTAATAGTGGTGCACTCGCAGTCGTTGAGGGCGTTGGAGCACACTGCTGCGAATATATGACTGGTGGTATGGTCATCGTCCTTGGTGAGACGGGCTACAACTTTGGTGCGGGTATGTCTTCCGGCGTCTCCTATGTGTTGGATACGGCGGGTACCTTCCCAATTCGTTGTAACACAGAGCTTGTTGGCCTGCATCGTATCAACGAGCAGCGCGAACTGGACGCTCTACGCACTATCGTTGAGTGGCACGCTCGTAAGACGCACAGCAAGTACGCCGAAAATATCCTTGAGCAGTGGGATGTAATGCGGCCTTTATTCTGGCGCGTGCAACCTCATGGAACAAGCACATCGGCCTGCGATTTCGTTGATAGCGGCGAGTATGATGCACATCTTATGAGTGCGTCACATTAACCCACAACGACAGCGGGCTTGTAAACTGCGCCCGTAC
>JACDAE010000782.1 GCA_013695595.1 Ktedonobacteraceae bacterium
CTTTATTAGCGTCCTTCTGGTCCAATATGTAAGGAAACATTACGGTCATTTCATTAATGGCTTTATCATTCAGGCCATCGGTTGCGTCTTAATTCTGGTAGCGGTGCTACTCTTTTTCAGGCCTTACATCCTACGATTTTTCGAGAAAAGAAGCCTGGAAGTACAAAAACAAGATGTCGTATCGGCTACCACGGCTACCGCAACCCCCTGGGAACGCGTCTATCGACCATTCACAACGATACTCATAGGGGCAATCGTGGGCTTTCTCGTCGGCCTGACCTCTGTGGGAAGTGGAACATTAGTTATCGTCTCTATTGTCATGCTGTACCCCAAACTCACTGCAAAAGAGTTAGTTGGAACTGACATTTTTCAAGGATTTATGTTAGTAGCATCAGGTGCCATCGCTTATTTCTTCGTCGGGACGATTAACTGGACCATTACAGGATTACTGTTGCTTGGTTCGCTACCAGGCGTGATCATTGGCAGCCAATTAAGCAAATATATTCCCAATCGCTTTATGCGTCCAGTTCTGGCCGTAGTGCTCGCAGTATCTGGCTTCAAGTTGATATAGACAATTTCCCTCCTGCAACAATAACAGGAGGGAGACTGACCTCTCATCCTCAACTATTCATATCTTGGATCAATTGGGGCATCGTCACCAATTTCAGACCGCGCTGCTGCAAACCCAGGATAATTCTGGGCAATGCGGCAACTGTCTGAGAGCGGTCGCCGCCTCCATCGTGCATCAGGATCACATCCCCATTGCCAACTTGACTGAGAACCGCATTGACAATAGCATCACTTCCGGGGCGCGTCCAATCTTCGGTGTCGATGCTCCACAGAATGGGTGTCAGGTTCATCTGAGCCGCCTGAGCCTTTACGCTATCGTTAATAGCCCCATAGGGAGGACGGAAGAGCGTTGGCTGTACACCGATTGTCTGCTGAATAAGGGTCGATGTCCTGCTTATCTGTGTCTGTACATCGACGGATGACAATGTTGTGAGATCGGGATGATTCCAGGTATGGTTCGCAACCACATTGCCAGCACTATACTCCTGTTGTACATAATTCGGATAATATTGCACCCATTCGCCAACGCAGAAGAAGGTTGCATGCACGCTATTCTCTTGCAGGATATTCAATACTTGCGGCGTATACATGCTGGGGCCATCATCAAACGTTAAGGCAACTTCGGGAAGGGTACTGCTTCCCTGCGCGACCACATCATTTTTCACAGTTGGGGCAACGGTGGCCGGATTATCTACAATTGTGCGCGTGTGAGGCGTGGGCACACTGGGAACCGATGTTGGCGTTGGCGGCAGCGAAGCTGCATGAGAAGAACTGGCATATACAACAATCATCGAGCCCCAGCCAGCAACGGCCACAATCAGGATAATCAGTAGAAAGGCAATTTTTTTCATTTTATAGTACCCCATAATAAGATAGTTTTTTTAGAGAGGCCATATCACAGAATAAAAGCCAGTATATGTTCAGGTGGGCCACGTGTTTTCTGATATAAGTATATATCGAATTGCTGTATTTAAATATGTGGTATTTCACATTTTAGAATATTCGAGATGGAAGATTGTTGGGATGGTGGTAGGTGGACGACAGGTGCCGTATCGGTCCCACATACGCCCCGCGCCAGTCCCGCCCAGACAAAACAGTTGTTGCACATCCTACGCGAGTTTGTTTGCCCTCACCACATCGTCCTCATTACTGGTGATCGCATAGTGTTTCAGCAAGGCGTTGCGCAAGTTTCGCTTCAAGGAAGGCAGATCGGGGGAATCGACGGGGGACTGTGCGATGGTCAATTCCAGCAAAGAGATAGCGTGCTCCAGGTCGGACAGGTCGTTGCTATCAGTATAGCGTGTGCGGAAGATATCGGCCAGGTTGGAAAGGCTATGCAGTGAGATCGCCGAGCCTGAGGGAGCAAGACTAAGGGCTTCCTCCAAAAGGCTGATGGCACGTTCCAGGGTTGGCAGATCTTTGCTACGATCATAACGCTTGCTCAACCCATAGGCCAGAAAGTTCAGGCGAGCGGGACGATCAGCGGAGGCGAGAGGAGTTTGCTCTACATGGTGCTCCCAGAGCAAGATAGCACTATCAAGGTCAGAGAGTTTGTCGGTGTGTTCATAGCGTGTCAGAAGAGCCTGGCTGAAACGGTTCAGATAATCGGGTCGTTGGAGAGAGTCCAGGGGTGTTTCCTGGATCAGGATGCTTAAGACTTCGAGAGCGCGTTCCAGATCGGCGATATTCTCGGTAAGAGCGTAGCGCATACGCAATCCATTATCGAGATTCCCCAGGTGCATGGAACGATATTGAGAATCCACCGAGGTACTCGCAAGGATTTCTTCCCAGGCGCGAATAGCGCGATTCAGGTCAGAGATATTTTTCGTGCGCACAAAACGCCCAAGCAGGCAGGAGCAGAGGTTATGCAGTTGTTGTGGCAGTTCGGGGGCATCGAGCGGAGTATGTTCCGCGACCTGTCCATAGAGCTGAATAGCGCGATCCTGATCCGCAGCATCCTGCGTATATTCGTAGCGTATACTTAAGACATTGCCCAGGTTATTTAAACACTGAACGAAAGGAGAGGAGCCAACTTCACAGACGGAGAGGCCTAATTCTAGCAGGCGTGCCGCCTCATTTAAGTCGGACAGATTTTGTGTATGTTCGAAGCGCTCGTTCAGGCCATAGCTTAACATATTCAGGCAAAGGGGGAATTCCGAGGAGTCATGTTCCATATGGTTGAACGCTTCTTGCCAGATCTCTATGGCGCGATCCAGTTGAGTCAAGTCACCAGATTGTTGATACAGATAAAAATAGATGCCACCACCAGCGAACTCTATTTCACGTTCCTTGTTTTCAAAAAGATCACTCATGCACGCCCTCCCGCAGTCTCCAAAAACCATCTACACACTCTATTATACCACGAGCACAAAATGGTAGAATGCGCATATAAAAATGTGTATCTCTGGTATTGGTGTCTTTGAGGGAAAGAGGTGAAGAGGCATGTGCGCGGCTTTACGCCTCTTCATACAGTTTCTTTTGGAATGATGGAGTTTCAGGTTCGCTATCGGCGGGATCAGATGAAAGCAAAGGCAAAACAATCGAAAAGATACTCCCTGTATCCAGTGTACTCTGCACGTCCATATGTCCACCGTGATGTTCTACAATCTGCTTCGAGATGTAGAGGCCCAGGCCAAAACCAACGCTGGAACCTGTCTGGACTTCAACGCCGGGGACGCGATAGAAGCGTTCGAAAACATGGGGAAGTACTTCGGGGGCAATCCCGATTCCTGAGTCGCAAACAGAGATGGTGCACGTATCATCGCTTTGCGTGACCGTTACCCGAATGGGAATATGAGCCAATGAATATTTACGTGCGTTTGCCAGAAGATTAATGATGACCTGGTCCATACGTTCAATATCTACAGCCACTTCCACGGGCGCGTCAGGGACCTCCAGCGTGACGACAGGGTGCGGATTGGTGCCCATAACGTACTCGTCAACGAGAGACCGACACAGAGCGCCCATATCACACCGAGAGCAATGCAGGGTAAACAGGCCCATCTCTACGAACGAAATGTTGAGCAAATCATTCACCAGGACCTCGATACGACGAATAGAATTCTCCATGTTTGCCAGGTAGGGGGTTTCGGAGGATCCGGCGCGTTCGAGGCGCCTGTGCAAAAGCTGCGTCATCCCTTTAAGGCTGGATAGGGGCGTTTTTAGTTCGTGGGAAGCGATACTAATAAATTCATCTTTTGCTGCATTTGCCTCCACCAATTCACGTGTGCGCTCCTGCACGGTTTGCTCAAGCAACTTCGCATGTGCCTCTAGAACACGCTGCTGTTCAGCAACCTGACGGCGTAGTTGATGCGTTTGAATGGCGCGGTAGAGTGCAGCGGCAAAGTAGTCACGATCAATTGGCTTTTGAATAAAATCGTATGCGCCACCGCGCAGCGCCTGAATGGCGAGGTTATGATCCCCATGGCCGGTGATGAGCAATGTAGGGGTGGCCGGGCGCAATTCTTGTATCTGCGCCAGCAAGGCCAGCCCATCCATACCGGGCATCTTAATATCGCTAATAATAGCATCATAGGCATGCTTACGCACAAGATCGAGCGCCTTGAAAGCCGAATCTGTTGTCTCTACCTGCACCTCTGGCAAACGCAATCGGATCGCCTGAGGGAGTGCCTGTAACAGCGCGGTATCATCATCCACAATAAGAACATATGCCTGTTCCATATTCCTCCACCTTTTACTGCTCTGTATTAAGTTGAATCAAAAAGCTGGCTCCCCCACCGGGTCGACTTTCCACGGTGATGGTCCCTTGATGCTCTTTAATGATCCCATAGGTAATAGAAAGTCCGAGACCTGTTCCCGCACCCACCTCTTTCGTGGTAAAAAACGGGTCAAAGATCCGCTGCTCCAGTCCAGGTGGGATACCAGGGCCGGTATCATTGACACTGATATCTACACTTTGATCTACCTGAGCGCATGTGATCGTAATGACTTTACGTTCAGCATCAGCCATTGCATCGCGTGCGTTCGCGAGCAGATTGATAAAGACCTGCTCCAACTGAATTGCATTCCCAATGACGATCACATCTTCGGGCGGGAATTGCAGATCCATCTCGATCTGGCGTAAGCGCAGTTGCTCACGCATCAACGAGATGGCCTGTACAATTACTTGATTGATCACGACCGGCTCACGGCTCACGGAGGCGGCACGCCCAAAGGTGCGTAGATGAGAGATGATTTCGGTTGCTTTGCGCACCTGCTGCATAGCACTGGAGAGTTCCTGCAAGATGCGCTCAGAATCTGTATCCGCCATGCCCAGTTCAATCAGGTCGATAGCATTGCCAACAAAGAGACCAATATTATTCAGTGGATTATTCAATTCGTGAGCCACGCCGGTCGTCAGCTCACCCAACGTTGCTAGCTTGCCAGCTTGTACAAGCTGCTCCTGTTTTTCGCGCAGTTCCAGTTCGCGACGTTGCACCTCAGCCGTCGTTTCTTTCAGATCACTCATAATGTGGATCATCGCTTTGCGGCTATTCTCCAGGCGCAGATTCGACTGATGGGAATCTTGTAGGATATGCATCAGGGCACGGCGCGAATTATCCAGGCGCTCGGTTTGTTTGCGCAGCAGGCTTCGATCATGTTCATAGTCGGCCAGGATATGGATCATGGCCTTGCGTTGATCATTGAGTTTGCGATTGAATGTATTCAGGTCGCTCAAAATGTGTACAAAGGCGCGACGACGCTCTTCGCTCTTATGCACGCGCATTGCTAACGCATTGTTTTGCTCCAATAAAAGTGCATATTCTTGCTTAAGTTGCTCGTGCGTCATCTCTGGCAATGAAGAGGACTGGGTGTAAACTACGTCCATCGACCCTGACCCCGGTTCGCCTTTTCCAATGTGCGCTTGAGCGTCTCAATCTCCTTCTCTAACGCGATCATCTTCAGTTCGCGTCCAACCACCACTTCTTCAAATTTCTCCAGATCCAGAATTTTCTCCTGGAGTTCAAGCTTGGACTCCTCCAGATCGCGCACAACTTTTTCATAGGCACGCATATCACGCAGGATACCGATTGCACCAATCACCCTACCATCGGTGTCACGTAACGCTGAGGCATTCAATGTCGTAGGAATAACTTCGCCTGAGGCGCTACGCGGATTCAGCCGGGCGTTACGGGTGGCACCACGTTCGATCACTTCGCGTAGAGCGGCAAGGAATTCACGCGTCTCTTCCGGACTGATGAAGCGCGATAACGATTGCTCCAACACCTCGTCTGGGCGAAAACCGAGCAGTTCATAGACCGCATCGTTGGCCTGTAAGATTTTGCCCTCCAGGTCCGACACAAACACCGGGTCCGGCGCATTTTTGATCAGGCTATCAGAATAGGCAAGGGCTTTATCCAGTTCGCGCATATCGCGCAAGATACCGATCGCACCAATCACGCTGGCATCAGAATCACGCAAGGCCGAAGCATTCAGGCTGGTAGGAATAATCTCGCCTGAGGCGCTGCGTGGATTCAGGCGCGTATTACGAATCACGCCACGTTCGATCACCTCGCGCAAGGCAGCCGTGAACTCGCGCGTCTCTTCCGGACTGATGAAGCGTGACAGCGACTGCTCCAGCACCTCGTCTGTCCGAAACCCCAGCAGTTCATAGACCGCATCATTGGCTGAGAGAATCTTGCCTTCCAGGTCCGATACGAACACCGGGTCCGGCGCATTTTTGATCAGGCTGTCAGCATAAGCGAGCGCTTTATCTAATTCACGCATATCGCGCAGGATACCGATTGCACCAATTACTTTGCCATCGGCATCGCGCAGAGCTGAAGCATTCAAGCTGGTGGGGATAATCTCACCTGAGGCGCTGCGTGGATTCAAACGGGCATTACGCGTTGCGCCACGTTCGATCACTTCGCGCAGGGCAGCCGTGAACTCGCGCGTCTCTTCCGGACTGATGAAGCGTGACAGCGACTGTTCCAACACCTCGTCCGTCCGAAACCCCAACAACTCATAAACCGCATCATTGGCTGAGAGGATCTTGCCTTCCAGATCCGACACAAACACCGGGTCCGGCGCATTTTTGATGATAATATCAGCATCAAGCGAGCCATGTGACCGGCTCGTATTGGGTTGTATACGCGAGGGCACGGTGGGAGCCGGCACGATATTCTCCAGCATGAAAAACCTCCACTTAACTACGACGACAGTAACGGTCGAGAACAGATAGTTACCAGTTTAGCAGAAACACTCTCTAGTGTGCAAGAGTGGCAAACTAATGTGATTGAAGAGTTTAAAGCGTACCCTTGCGTGCATACGTTCTATGCTATATCATGAAGATGAGAAAGAGTGGAATATAAGGACTAACGCATGGAAGGATCAATTCAGGAACTCTCGCCACGCATTAGCGACTGCTTGAAAGTCATTTATACAATGCAGGAACGGGGGCAAAAGGTCTCCACCTCCGCCGTCAGTGAACGGTTGGGTGTGAGCGATGCCACCGTTACTATGCTCTTCAAAGACTTCGCCGCCGCTGGTTGGGTAGAGCATATACCCTATCGAGGAGTACACCTGACACCGCTGGGGGAACGGAAAGCGATGGAAGTCATCCGACACCACCGCTTGCTTGAGTTGTACCTGGCACGGAAATTGGGCTATAGTTGGGATAAGGTACACGAGGAAGCCGATAAGCTGGAGCACGTTATCTCCGAAGAGTTTGAAGATAAAATCGATAGTTTGCTGGGATATCCAACCGTAGATCCTCATGGAGACCCCATCCCCAGCAAAGATGGCACTGTTTCTGCGCGACCAGGGCATACTCTGCTGGAATTACCGCAGGGTCAATCAGCTTGTATTCTGCGTGTTAGCGATCAAGATGCCGAAAAACTACGTTATCTGGGATCACTCGGATTATATCCCAATGTTACCATCCAATTAATTGAGCGAGCACCCTTTGATGGCCCACTACGCCTCCTGATAGGTGAAGCCCCTGATCAAGTAGAGCACCAGGTAGGAGCGGCTCTGGCTGAACATATCATCGTCTCTTCCTAGTTAACTCTAAATTCACTTCAAATACCTATAACACCATCGTCTAGCGGTCAATCATGGACATGCTGGTCGGAGTGTAGCGCGACCCGGCAATCTTCTCTGGCGCGAGCGCTGTGTCGAGCGTACGTATCTGGGCCGCGTCGAGCACAACCGACGTGGCGGCCACATTCTCCTCCAGGTATGTGACGCGCTTCGTGCCGGGAATCGGAACGATGTTTGGTCCCTTATGGAGCAGCCAGGCGAGCGCAACCTGTCCTGGTTTGACTCCGAGCAACCGAGCCACTTCCCGTACTACTTCTGCCGCTCGCATGTTGGCGTCGAAGTTCTCACCCTGGTAGCGTGGGTCACTATTGCGCCGGAAGTCACCCTCGGAATACTCCTCCGCCCGCTTGACATTGCCTGTCAGAAAGCCGCGGCCAAGCGGCGAGAATGGCACCAGGCCGATACCGAGTTCGCGCAGGACGGGGATAATGTCCGCTTCCAGGTTCCGCTCCCACAGCGAGTACTCGCTCTGAAGTACGGAGGCCGGATGGACAGCGTGGGCACGCCGGATGTTGGCGACTCCCGCCTCGGAGAGGCCAAAGAAGCGCACCTTGCCCTCCGTCACCAACTCGCCTACCGTGCCCGCCATCTCCTCCACATGAGCGTCTCTGGTTTGCACCGCCACTTTAAAGCGGTCACGGCGATGAGTCCATTACAGTTCCAGAAACGGTTGCGCTTACAGGAGGCCCACCGCCTGATGCTGAGCGAAGACTTCGACGCGGCAAGTGCCACCTATCGCGTGGGGTACCAGGACGCCTCTCACTTCAATCGCGAGTACAAAAGCCTCTTCGGCGTCCCACTCATGCGCGACGTGCAACAACTACGAGAAGAGACCCTTGCTTTCCCTGCCCAATGAGCCAGAAAGCCCATACAATATAGTTCCTACCTTTGTGCTTCAAGTGGCTCGGCTCGCATCAGGAGTAAGGCTCGTTCCATGCGTCCAGCAATACGCGCCGCCACGCTACCAGCCAATAATGCATCCAGGCCCGCCCGACCGTGACTTGCCATCACAATCAGATCAATATTTAAACGTTCGGCTAGCCTGAGCACCATAGGAGCAGCGTCACCGCGCAATATCTCTGCGGTGGCGCTCACCCCTTCAGAGTGACACTGGATCAGGATCTGGTCCAGATATTCACGAGCCTCCTGTTGCGCCTGATCGAGCACCGCTCGCGTTGTGGTTGGCAGCAGCATCCCCGAAACAGCCTGCCCACCCGAAAGAGTAGCCAGCGTAGGAATAACCAGCGCGAGATGGAGTGTGGCCTGGAAAGCTCCTGCAAGCTCCATAGCGGCTGGCAAAGCTGGTTCATGGGCAACTACGCCATCCAGAGGGACCAGAATGCGTTGCAGCTCGAATGGCATAACACTCCTGCCCTCATGTGGAAAAACAAGCAAAATGGATGAAGCGCCACGCTGTAAGATTTGTTGCGCAATACTCCCAAAGAGGAGGCCACGCAGTCCACTATTGCCATGGGTACACATGATGACCAGATCACACTTCAATTCCTGCGTGTGCTCAAAGATACATTGTGCAACATTGTACTCTCCATCCTCATGTACATGACACTCCACCGTTACTCCGCCCGCTCGCAATCTAGAGGCCACACTTTCAAGGTATGCACTGGCTTCGGTCGCGTTCCTCAGGTGGCGTTCGCCGTGAATCGTTGCCGGTGCCCTGAGTTCTATCACATGCAACAACGTGACCAGAGCATGAGAGCTACTGGCCAGTGAAGCGGTTGCAGGGAGAACAGCCTCAGCCAGGTGAGACCCATCCAGAGGAACCAGAAAACTCTTATGTGCGACAGGTTGGTCCATACAATTTCTCCCTTTCTAACCGAAGAAGGTCTGATAGAGCAAGAAAATATTGAGTCCAATAATTAAAGCTGCCACAATACATGCTAGAAATGTTGTTAAACGACGATTCACCAGTTCCCTCATGATATCACGCTGGACGGTAAAAAGGATCAATGGCACAAGCGCGAATGGAATACCAAAACTGAGCACCACCTGGCTCAAAACGAGCACACGTGTGGGTTCCAGGCCAATTGCAATCACAATAAGGGAGGGTAACATAGTAATACTACGCCGCAGCCAGGGTGGGATCTGGCGGCGCAAAAACCCCTGCATGATCACCTGACCCGCCATCGTCCCCACCGTCGAAGATGAGAGGCCCGAAGCCAGCAGAGAGATGGCGAAGACCCAACTCGCTGCTGGACCCAGCAGAGGCACCAGTGTCTTATATGCTTCCTGGATGGTCCCAATACTATGTATGCCAGAACTGAAGAAGGTGGACGCCGCCATAATGAGCATCGCGCAATTCACAAAACCAGCCAGCCCCATCGCAATAAAGACATCGATAATCTCAAAGCGCAGCAGTTTCTTGAGCAAATCTGGACTGCGCGTCACGATCCGTCCCTGGGTCAGTGCAGAGTGCAGGAAAATGACGTGTGGCATCACCGTCGCTCCCAGAATACCCGACGCCAGAAGAATACTTTCCGTGCCGCTAAACTGGGGAACGGTAGCATGATAGGCAATCATTTTCCAGTCAGGCCGATCTATAAATGTCTCGACGAGGTAGCAAAGCGCAATAATACCCACCAGGCCTGTAATGACCGCCTCCATAGGCCGAAAACCATAGCGCTCCAGACCTAAAATCACAAAGGTTACAATTGCCGTTAAGATCCCCCCCAACAACAAAGGAATATGGAAAAGCAACTGGAAGCCAATGGCTGCACCCAGAAACTCTGCCAGGTCGGTTGCCATAGCGACAACCTCGGCAAGCACCCACATTCCCCACACCACGGGCCGTGGAAACTGCTCGCGACACATCTCAGCCAGATTATGACCAGTTGCAATGCCCAGTTTGGCGGAAAGGATCTGAATAAGCACAGCCATAAGATTACTGGCCACGACGACCCAGAGCAGGAGATAGCCAAAACTTGCGCCACCTTGAATGTTGGTCGCGAAATTGCCTGGATCTATATAGGCCACACAGGCAATAAACGCCGGGCCGAGGAACGGAAGAATACGGCGTATGAAACCCTTGCCACTCTTTCCACTGAGAACTTCTGATGCAGCAAGAAGCGTTCCTGCATCACCACGCCCGCGCGGTGAGGCCGCATCGGGAATTTTCGATTGCATCGGATCTGTGCCTTCCCCAGGAGTAACAGCTTACCTAATAGCTATGCACAAGAAAGCATGGGCATATCACAACTCCTGATTTTTAGCATACTAAAACTTTTTTTTAATTTCTATAAAATAGAGTATACTCACACGAACCTGGAACTGTCAAGGTCAAAGAAGAGAAGGATTCTCGATGTTGCATATTCCATGTTCTTGAACATACAATGAACTGGCAAAAAAGCTATGAAAGGAATATATTATGCCTCTCCCTCTTGAACGAAAAACAGAAGTTGTCATTAAGCTCGAACGTCTACGTAAGAAAATGAGCGAACGGAAAATTGATGCTGCCCGGCTCTCCTCGATCGCCAGCACCGCATGGATAACGGCGGGTGCTCGCCTGTATGTGGACGAATCAACCGACCGTGCGGCCTCGTCAATCTTGATTACGGAGGATCGGGCCTTTATTGTAACAGACAGTATTGAGGTTACACGCCTGGAACAAGAAGAAGAGCTGGGCGATCTTGGCTTTGAATTTCTGGTCAAGCCGTGGTATGCAGAGATGGATGCCGCATTCTCTGTCCTTGCAAACAAGCAGGTTGGATTGGAAGGCATCAGTGGCACCAATACAGTAGATATAAGTGCAGATCTGCGCCACCTGCGTTCAGTCTTGCAGGAAGAAGAGGTATTACGCCTGCGTCGTGTGAGTGCCCTGGCTGCGGAAGCTATGTATGAGGCTATTCAGGCTGTACATCCCGGAATGTCCGAGTACGAAGCTGCGGCGAAACTGGCTGAGGCGGCACGCGAACGCGGTGGCAGTGCTGTTGTCAATCTCATTGCCAGCGACGAACGTATCTACCGCTTTCGCCATCCGCTTCCAACCGATAAACGGATTGAACACTATGCGATGCTTGTACTGTGTCTGCGCAAAGAAGGCCTGGTGCCATCGATCACACGCCTGGTCTATTTTGGTTCTTTGCCGGAGGATCTGCATACCAGAGCATTGGCCGCTGCACGCGTCGATGCCAGAATGATCCTCGGTACAAAACCAGGCCGCACAATGGGTAGTATGTTTGAACTGGCGCGCCATGCATATCAGACCGAGGGGTATCCTGAAGCAATAGAAGAACACCATCAGGGTGGCAGTATGGGTTATAATGCACGCGAAATCATCGCACTCCCAGGCGATACGACGCCTATCGAGCGCTATCAGGCATTTGCATGGAATCCTTCTGTACGGGGCGTGAAATCGGAAGATACTATTCTCCTGGGACAACACGGTCCTGAGGTTCTCACGCAGCAGATTGCATGGCCCACATGGGATATTACCATCGATGGCAAAACAATCGCCCGCCCGGCCATTTTGGAGCGTAATTAAAGATCCCTCTCTGACCAAACGAAGATCAACAGTGCGCAACACTATCTGAAGAAGGACAACAGAATATGCAAATTGGTTTTATTGGGATTGGCGTCATGGGTCGCCCGATGACGCTCAATCTTTTAAAAGCTGGTCATAACGTTACTATTTATGCCCGCCATCCTGAAAAACCAGAAGTGCAGGAGGTCATCAATGCAGGGGCAAAGCTTGCACCTTCGGCCCGTGCGGTCGCGATGGCATCGGAGATTGTGATCACGATGGTCCCAAACTCGCCCCAGGTTGAAGAAGTGGTCACCGGACCGCAGGGCATTCTGGAAGGGGCACGTAATGGGCTGATCATCGTAGATATGAGCACGATAGCGCCGGGGGTGAGCCGCAAATTGGCAGAGGAAGCTGCGGCGAAAAATGTTCATTTTCTGGATGCCCCCGTCAGTGGTGGCTCACAGGGAGCAATCAACGGCACCTTGACGATCATGGTTGGCGGCTCACAAGAGGTCTGCGAACAGGTGCGCCCTGTATTTGAGGCAATGGGCAAGAAGGAGAATATCTTCTACGTCGGCGAAAATGGAGCCGGTGAGGTCGTGAAGCTTGTCAATAACATGCTGGCAGGAACGATTGCGGCGGCGACGGCGGAAGCGCTGATACTGGGCGTCAAGGCGGGGGCCGATGTCGATATGATGGCAAAGATTATCAGTGTTAGCACGGGCGCAAGCTGGCAACTCAGCAACCAGTTTCCGTTACGAGTCTTTAATGGTAGTTTCCAGCCCGGCTTCATGACCGATCTCCTGCACAAAGATCTCGGCCTGGCGCTGGATCTGGCGGCTGAGGTGAAAACGCCTATGCCCGTAACAGGCCTGACGCGCCAGTTATACGAGATGGCGCGGGCAGCCGGATATGGCAGGGAAGACTATACAT
>JACDAE010000787.1 GCA_013695595.1 Ktedonobacteraceae bacterium
GTAACTATTCAGATGGGCTAGAAAGCAGGAAAGAGGGGATGACCAAGCAAGGTAGCGTGCAACGCATTCAAAGGGTTGAGTCCTTGCTTGCGCAAACAGGAGAGATAGCCCCGAATGCGGCAAAACGCCTCCGCTCCGGCCACGCTGCGAAAGCAGCCGGACACTTTTTGTTGCACCTTGACCATGCGGAGATCCCGCTCGGCCTGACTATTATCGAAGGGCACCGCGAAGTTGACCGCAAAGCGCAACACCGCATCGCGGTAGGTACTCAGACGATCCAACAGGTTGCGAGCAGGATGCTGTTTGCGTCGTCCCTTCTGTTTGGGAACTGGCTCATCTGCACAGGGACTCTCCTGATCTCCCATCAGCAAGAGGTCGGTATAGCGAGTGTTCCAATCCGACAACTCCTGCGGATGCAAGGTGCAACGTCCTGCGTCGCGTGCCTCATCCACAGCCGCTTTGAGGTCCAAGAGCATCGTCTTCATCTCGTGTGCCCAGCTCTGCTGATACGTTTCTTCAAGGAAGGTCAGTTCTCGCAGGTGATGAACATTACAGAGGGCATGCTCACACGTGTAGGACCGGTAGGAGGCCCAGCCATCATGGACCGAGGTGCCAGCAAAGTCGGAGAGGATGCCGATGGTTTCGAGGGCGTCTCTTCCTCGCTTGGGGTGAACCTGATAGGGGGTCAGCCGCTGGGTTGCGCTCACATGCATCCAGGACCGTTTGCCTTGCACATACAAGCCCGTTTCATCTTGATGCAGCACCTCGGCTTGACGCAACTGGTCTTTGATCCACTCTTCGACGGGTTCGAGCAGATGCGCGGTTCGAGCAACCAACTCGACGAGTGTTCCCACGCTCACTCTGGCATCGAGCACATCGGAGAGGATCTCACTGGTGCGTGCATATGGCAAGAGTTGTTGCTGGATCAGATACACGGCAATGGCACCGAGTCGGGGACCATACTGAAGAGGAGCACTGACCTGAGAAGGGAACGCGGCCAACGTGATCTGCTGACAGTGGGGGCAGCATTTGGCTTCGGCTTGATGCTCCTGCACCAGAACGGGTTTGGATACCACTTCGATGACCTGGCGACGTTCGGAAGGCAGGGTGACAACCTGTCTGAGATCTGCGTGACAGTGCGAACAGATCGAGACCGCATGCCTGATCACCTCATCGGGGGTCTCCGACAGGTGCAACTGGTGGCCTTCATGGCCTTTTTGGCCCCCTGGTTTTTTCCCACTTTTCTTGCGCAGGCTTCTGGGTTGCCGGACAAATCGATCCGAGGAGGGGGGCAAATGGCTGTTGTGGCTGTCTTTCGAAAGCTGGGCTTGCAGGGTGTTCACCTGCTCGGTCAGCAACGTAATCTGCTGGTACTGCAAGCTGTTTTGCCGGTCAAGCAAGCTAATCTGCTCGTGTTGTCGTTCGATGAGCTGCTTTTGCAAGCTCACCTGCTCTTGGAGCAAGCTATTCTTTTCTCGAAGTTGGAACTCTTCTTCTTCTGTCATATCTTTACTTTACAGGTCTTTGGACATTTTGACAAGTCTCTAGCAGACCTGAGTAGTTACCTTTTATATTTATTCAACCTGAACTCTCACACTTGCCCAAACCTCAACGCCAGGAAGATTTCCAGATGGCGTATATTCAAGCTATTGCCGCCATTGCTGGGGTACAAATTGATCCACCTGGGCGACATGACCATGGAATCGATGGCAAATTCGTAAAAATAGGTTTGCAAGACTATCCTACCGGCTTACGTACCCTTGAACTTGCCTGGCAACCTCTCCCATTCCAGGCAAAAGCGAGTCAGAAAGTAGGGCACGTCAATGGCGAGATGGTCTTTGATTTAGACGCTAAAAATTATAACGATGCTGTCTCGACCGCCGAGATTTTAGTCCTCGTCATGCATCATCCCCCAGATATTCAGGATTGGTTGGCACAAGATGTAGAAAGACTGATGATGCATCATTGCTGTTATTACTGGGAGCCTCCGCTGTCCGCATATGGTAAACTTATAAAAAACAAGGAGACGAAGCGAATTTCATTTCCTGATACCCAGCTATTTACCTCGGAGGCGTTGCTAAGGTTATTTAACAGGGAGCGAGGGATAAAGCTGTGATCAAAGGCCAGATGGATCTCGATCTATCACCAATACAACTTGACGATATGCGTGCATATCTTCATGCCACTGGCTGGCGACAGAGCGATTATGCAAATCCCCGTCTCCTCGTTTATACATATCCTGATCCTCATGGAGAGCGGCCTTTTGTCGTGACTTTGCCTGGTAATCAGGAGTTTCTGGACTATTATTCGCGTTTGGATGATACTTTAACACGCCTGGCTGCTATTGAACATGTCGATTATGTTGATATTTTGCGCAAAATCCAGTCTTTTCGCCGCGATGTCATCTCTGCTCGATTGATGCTGGATGGAAAGGCATATCCTTCCATGGATCGCGCAGCACACTTTATACAGGGTATGCGCGACTTAATTACGAGCGCAGCCTGGATGGAAGAACGGGGCAACCACAAGCTCTTTCGGGGGCGGCCACCAGCACAGGTCAGTGCACAGGCGAAACAATTTCAACTGGCACATACCTTTCAAGGCAGTTTTGGCTTTACCATAGAATCCGCTTTGGGAAATTTCAATCAACCACTGATCGTTGTGGACGAAGCACACCGCAGTACAGTTGCCCCCTTACAGCGCCGTGTGTTAGTGCGCATTATTCGTGGTCTGCGTTCGACTGAGCGAGCCGTGCAAAAGAATGATTCTCGCGAAATCAGCGGGCACTATGAGCAAGGCTTTAATGCCAATTTGTGCAACGCTGCCCGTATCATGCTCGAAGAGATGGATGAGAAGGAAATTCGCTATGATGTACATTGGTCCATAGATTTGCAAGCCCCTGATGATCTGGCGCATATTGAGCAAATTATCTTGCAGCGCAACGCCCTGCATTTGTTGGAAGAGGCCGAAAAAGATCTCCGTAATTCAGCGGATGTGCAGGAAGGTCCCCACAAACTCATCGGTTTGGTAACACATTTGACGCATAACGAGCGCAAGGATAACACAGTACGGTCTATTGTCCTTGAAGACGAGACATTAGGCCCGGTCACAATTTTCCTGGATGCAAAAGACTATGAGAGTGCCGGGAAGGCGCATTTCGACAATCTCCGCATCGCTGTTAGTGGCTATCTCGTGTTCCAGGGCAAAACGCAGAAGAAGTTTTTGAATAATGCCCATGAACTTATGGTATTGTAAGATACAATACCAGGAAATGTAAAGAAATAGGAAGAAAAGGACAGCTCTATTCCTCTGCATGGATCATGAGACATCCCTGATTTTTCTAAAAGGGTGATTTTACCCCCTGGTGAGCGCGCTGAAGCGGCTCACTGCAAGGGTTTACGGGTTTCCCAAAAATCAGGGATGTCTCATACGTTTGGTGGGAGTTACTGAAGGGTTGAGTTTGAGAAGAGAGGTATCCAGCTGCGATAGTAAGCTCAAGATGAAATCCATTTAGGATGAAGGAGCTTATGATGGAAGACCTGGATACCTTTCTCACCGTACTGTATGTGATGATAGATAACATGAGTGCTGGATAAGCTCCCCGATCAAGCAGTCAGCAAGGGACGCTGATCGAGATACAGGCCGGGCTTTTTGTCCTGGTGGCTGTAAGCAATGAACCCAGCGATCAAATGAACGACAAAATTCGTCGGACTGCGATGGCGAGAGTGCTCAATCTGCGAGATATTTTTGAGCTGATCAATGATCGACTCAATGATCGTGCGTTTGCGTACGAGGAGTTTACCTGATAGATGTATGATCGGAGGGAGGCTGCTTATCCAGAACTCACGTTTATAGGGTTTTATTTCTGATACTCGAGCTTTCGAGGTTCATGTGTAGGTGTTGCCGACCTGGAAGGATACACAGGAGATGTATTTCCTACTTCTAGGAGCATCTCAGGTATAATCGGAATCTAGAGGTGGTTTGCAAATAGTATCTCAAGAATTATGAAGAGGAATTGATGATGTTCTGCTCATCTCTCTCTGCATTTCCATTGACGTTCCCGGTACCAGCTAGATCGCCCTCTTTAGGATCAGTTGGGATAACTATGGTGTGCAATATACATGATCAAAATGATCATAGGTCTGATACATGATGTTCTTCTTTCTTTCAGCCTCTGTAGTGCATACTAGAAGAGGCGGCATATGCCGATCATCAGCTAATTTCTATGCGATGATTTTTACGAAGACAATGAGGCACTGGCAATGAGAGATATCGGCTGCAAAGAGCTTTCTGTGGTTGTGTTTACTCTTCCTGAGCGACAGGCCATTCTTCAAGCCTCACAACTCGATCCTTGGAAGCTTGGAGGAGGAACTGCCCCTGTTCTGTCCATAGCTGCACTTGATACGATGCACTTGCCTCCAGTCGTAAGATATGCTCTTCCCCGCGCTGGGATGTGTGTCTATGGGTACACTCTGCATCTGACATGGCTCCTGGAAGAGACTGGGGGACCAGATTTGGCCTGGTGGGGGTGGCCGGAAAGTGGCATGGCCTTGCTTGCGGCAGGCTGGTCGTATCAGCGTGCTTTAGATGATCCCATCCTTCGCGCCGTGGCGTCTCGTCTGTTCGATCTTCCCTCCTCTTACTCGATAGGAGTAGCTCTCACGCCACGTACCTTCCCGGTCCTGATACCGAGTGTAGAACTGCATCCATCTCAGGAAAGCGCTTGGTTTGGAGGAAAAACGAGAGATGCGTCGTTGAACTGAATACAACTCTACCGTCCTTTTGATATCGCTGCATCTCAGCACCTCAGCATTTTTGCCGTTTGGTGTGACCCATGTGCAGCAACAATAATGTGTGCTACTGACAATAAAATGCACTCCTGACAATAAAGTGCGCTACCGTCCCTCTTCAAATCGAAAAGGCACTCCATGCTTCATGGGAATTGGGGGGAACACTACGGGACGGGATTGCAACCGCACGCGTAGTGAGTAGAGC
>JACDAE010000793.1 GCA_013695595.1 Ktedonobacteraceae bacterium
CGTTCAGGTAGCGCACGGCGGTGATGGGCCGCACCGAATTGTAGTAGCGTTTACACTCCCAGCAAGCGATGCCCGCATCGAAAACCGCATTGCTGAGGATGAAGAACCCCATGACATCATCAGCCAGAGCGTGTTTGTTCTTCTGTGAGAGATATTGTGCAGCGACGAACTGACCAAAAAGCTCCCAGTGTCCAGGAGGAGTTTCGGAGTGCGGACCGTTAGCCCAATAGTCGGCAATCGTCTTCGTGGTATTGGTGAGTTGGGCGTTGTACTGAACGATCGTCGCTGCCTGACTCGCGTAGGTGCCGTTCGGATTGCTATAATCGAGAGCAGGACCGGGAGTCGGCCTGAATTGTGAGCCAGACGTCAGCGCGAAGGGCGTCACGGTGCCCCAGTGAGGGGTGGTATAATTTTGGACCTTGCCATTCACCAGCAACGGCTGCCATTTCGTGGGATCGTTGAGCGTATTGTAGGTGTTAACCGGTATGTAGCCGGTCGTGTCGGCGTAGTGATTGAGCTGGTTTGAGCCATCGCCATGACGATAGGCAATGACCGCCTGCGCGGCCACATTGCCAACCCCCGCCTGTGTTGTGATATCGGTCGTGGTGTTGTTGGGGTCGAAGCCCAGGCTTTGCATCAATGAGGTAGAGACGGATGCGTCTGATGGAAAAAGGTCCATCAGGGCACGGAATGCGGCGTAACTAACCGCCTGGGTCACGTCTTTGGGTGCCTTCTGCCGGGGAATGCCATTGGGCCGGGTGGGAACGGCCGTTGAACTATAGGTAGCCCAGGCATCGTACATACAGGTATGCATGATGGCTAGCGCTCGTGATCCTATCGTCGGGCCGGGACTGACATCGCGGATTGCTTGCAATGCAGCATTATTCCATTGGATCGCGGCATTGGGTGTCACGGTCCCAGGCGTAGGCTTTGCTAGATTTGCAGCGAAGCTAGGGCCTCGCTGCAGCTCAAGAAATGTGCCGACGCCAGCTGCTACCACGAGCAACCCTGTACCAGTATGTAAGGCGGCGCGTCTGCTCATCGGTCTGCTGAACGATGGTATGTTTCCCTGCTGTCCGCCTGTAGGCTGAATGTCTGAGGTCTCATTCATCCTTGTCTTGTTGTCCACAGTTTTCTCCTTCTGTCTGTCGATACGTCAATGAACGACAATTCACCTGAGAAAGATGCACGTTCAAAGAGAGTTTTGTTGTTTTATCACTAGTAAGCTCAACTTTTACTTTAAAAGTTGCTGTTATGATCAATAACGATTGCTATATTGAGGAATAACGCGGGAGTACTTTTTTGAGAGAAAAGATAAAGATGAGATTATATTTACAGGCTCCTTTTATGTAAATTACAAAAGGAACCTCACAAGGGACTTGCAAGGCTCCTTTACAAGGGACATCAATTTCCTTTACATCTCTCCCTCATCTACCAGACGGTCTATTTCTTGCGCAGCTTCCTTGTGCATTTTTAGAGTTGTATGTCCATACACTCCATCGGTCATATCCGTGCTCGCATGACCGAGCATCTCTTTTCTCACTACAGGGTCAATCCCTAATCGTCTGAGAATAAGTGAGGCGTTATGTCGCAATCCATGAAATTTCATGTGTTCTATTCCTGCGTTTTCAAGCAGTTTATTGAACCATCCTTCTATGCTGGCAGGAACAAAGTAGTTTCCAGTGCGTGTACAAAACACCAGATCCAGGCCCTTCTGATGCTCCACGCCAGGCAGGATCTCGCGTTTGGCTGCTCCATAGCTCTTCAGTTTATCGGTGATAATCACGCGTGGGACATATTGGAGTCCTTTGAGGAGCTTCCGAAAAAAGCGTTTGGCTGCGTGCGTGTTCCGTCGGCTCTGCACCAGGATATCCAGCACGTTACCATCCTGATCCACAGTTCTCCAGAGAGAGTGCGTTTTTCCGTTGATCTTCAGAAACACTTCATCCAAATGCCACTTGTCGCCACAACGAGGGCGACGACGACGAAGTTCATTGGCAGAGGTCTGCCCGAACTTCAAACACGCACGATATCAACAAAGCGAGCGCCGTAGGCGCGAGGAAAGCGAGAATGAAATAGCCCTGGTCACCACGAGAGGGATAAGCGACCGATCAGCTGATCTGGTCAACGGATGTAACTGCGTGAACCATTGGACGACACTCTGAATGAGCACGCGGAAGGTGCCGAGGTTCCAAGGATCTGAGATGAGCACGGTACTCGCGATATGCTGCTGAAATTGCTCATGTAGCCAACATTCCAGGATCGCATACTTGTCCTCAAAATGGGTATAAAAGGTGCCTCGATTAACTCTTGCCCGCTTCGTAATATCCTGCACCGTCATCGCGTGAAAGCCCTTTTCTGAGTAGAGGTCAGAAAAGGCTTGCAGCAAAAGCTGCCGGGTACGTAGTACGCGTGGGTCTTCTCTCTCATTCATCTTCCTCAGTTCCATATGTACCTCTCATCATTCTGTCTATTTTCAACAATCTGCTCCATGTGTCGTCTAACCAACAGAAACCCCTCTTTGTCCAATGTTTGAATGGGATCGTCTGGTAGTATTGTATCCAACAGGGAGCTATTCAACAACTATTCTCAGCTCCCTGTGCCAACAGACCGAAAACGAAGTTCTCTTCTTCGTCGGAGAGAGCGACTGAAAGAAGGGGTTCGAGGCGCGAACTCGACCGACAAGGGTGCTTTCGTCTCATTGAGGAGTGTTGTACACCCATAGTTACAATTGGAGAAGAAGTGATGTCTCAATATACGAACCGCTCCCCCGTGGTTCAACCAGAATTGGCCCGCGAAATTGCTCCGGGGGTCATGGTGATTCCTGACCAGTACATTAACCTGGTACCCAACGTTGGGATCGTGATCGGCACAGACGCCGTACTCGTCATTGAGAGCGGCATGGGAATAGAAAACGGCCAACGGGTGCTCCACAAAGCAATGGAGGTAGCAGGATCGAAGCCACTCTTGTTTACCACGACCCACTTTCATCCCGAACATGCCTTTGGCACTCAAGTCTTCAAAGGTCACGCCACCATCCTGACTAATACCACTCAGGCAGACGAACTGCGGGAAAAAGGAGCCACCTACCTGAACATGTTTCGTGGTCTGGGTCCCGATGCCCACAAGGCACTCGAAGGGGTGGAATTGGTGATGCCAGATGAAACCTATCACGGGGAAAAAACCATCGACTTGGGTGGCAAGCAGGTGGTGCTCCACGAACTGACGGGTGGGCATACCCGTGGTGACCAGATCATTTTTCTCCCACACGAGCAGGTGCTTTTCACAGGTGACCTCGTGGAGAATCACTCATTCCCAATTCTCTCTGATCAGGATGCGAGTGCCAATCGCTGGATCGAGGAACTTGCGTCTCTGATGCATTTTTCTCCGTCAACAGTGGTTCCAGGGCATGGAGAGCTAGGAACAGTCGAACTGATGCAGGAGGTCTTGAACCTCCTGATCTTTGTTCGGGAGGGAGTGAACCGACGTATCAAAGGGGGACAGACACTTGAGGTCATCGACCAGGAAGCTGCCCGGAGCATCAAAGAGCGTTACCAAGATTGGGGGAACGACCTGTGGATTCCTTTTGAAATCCGAAACGTCTACGCAGAGCTGACAGGAACACCACTGAAATTGCCAGCTCTCTTTTAGAGCAGAGATCGGTGATCCAATGCCAGGTACGTCGAGCCGCCAAAAATCCGCGTAGGACCTGCGCTCGGAACCACTCTATGG
>JACDAE010000800.1 GCA_013695595.1 Ktedonobacteraceae bacterium
CTGGATGGTGCCGGTCTCATTGCCCAATATCTTCGCCCAGCGCGTCATGAAAGCATCTCTGTCCGAGGGGTCCTTAACCGTGAAAGCGGCCATATGATTCGCGTCCGGGTCCAGTTGCTGGTCAAAGAAAATGGGGAGGTCACTCATCATTACGTCTCGCAGGAGAACATCGGCAGGATCGGGAGGGAATACAGATTTTTCCATGTCGTTCTTTCCTCATTGGCCCAACGGCCTAACATGTTTTCTGCTGTCAGGCAGCATTGTTGTATGAATGTTCTAGTATACCATATCTCACGATCCAATCTTTTCACTCACCTTCTTCCGATATGGTGTCTGTAGCATGAGGGCAAGGGAGTACTAAGCCCCCAAAGTGACCATGAGCCGTTTCACCCTGGGATTTCCACTGAAAGGGAAGATTTCCACAAAATTGCCTTTGTAGAAGAATGACTCTAGAGTAGGTTCTACAATAGAGTAGGAGAAAAATTATGGCTCAAGTCTCCGGCATAGGCGGCGTCTTCATTTATTCCAATGATCCCAAATCGCTAGCAGAATGGTATGCTAATCATTTCGGCATCGAATTTGAAGCAGATAAGAAAGAGGAGAACTTTTGGATGCTCTATGTTCTCGTCTCCATTTCTTCCTCTTCCCACAGAGTTAAAAATTGCAACGACCACCCTGCGTGATGATTTGTTGGTGGTTCAGGTGGTCTCGACGAAAAAGAGATCATGTTGTCCACTCTGTTTCTGCCCTGCTGAACGTCGCCATAGCCAGTATACTCGCATAGTGGCCGATTTACCCTGCGCAGGCTTCCGCATCCAGCTCATTCTACACGTTCGTCGATTCTTCTGTGACCATGCTGACTGCATCAGGAAGATCTTTACGGAACGGCTTCCTGCCTTCGTTCTACCATGGGCACGTCTTACCGTTCGTCTCTGCGAGGCTCTTCAATCGGTTGGCTTAGCGACCAGTGGAGAATTGGGAACCCGACTGGCGGAGCGTCTGGCTATTCAAACATCGCCAACAACGCTTCTTCGTCGCATCATGGTGCTTCCAACAGGAACGGTAGAACGGGTAGTAGAGCTTGGAATCGATGACTTTTCCTTCCGTCGTGGGAGAAAATAAAGCTTTGTTGTAAGTATTGAACGAGACAAAGCAGCCGTGGTGGCCGGGCTCACCCTGGCCCAAAACAATGGTGTCGTTGAAGGAAAGGTGAACAAATTGAAGCTCATCAAGCGCATGATGTACGGGCGTGCGGAATTTCCTCTGCTCCGCCAGCGCGTCCTCCACGCATTGTAGCGGGAAGTATTGTTTTTGCTTGTTCGTAAGGGTACACTATTGGGAACATATTTCCAGTCATAAGAAACGACACGAGGAGAAATGTATGGAAGGTGCGTCCCTCTTTGCACGATCCATTCAAGTGAAAAGAGAAGCAGATGCGTTGTTAGAGGAGAGTAAGCTTCTTCCCTTTTTACAGTCGTATGGTACCGTTCAGATGGTAGGAAGCTATTCACTGGATCTCATGGTCAACAGAGATATTGATCTATATGTTATCAATCCTGCGCATACGCAAGACTCGTCTCTTGATGCATTGAATGCTTCTATTCGGCGGAACTGTTTTCAACTTCATCTTTACTACGATAGCTTTCAATGTCCCAGAGAAGGCATGCCCCCAGGCTACTACATAGGGATCAAGACTCCATTTCGAGATCACAAATGGAAGGTAGATATCTGGTTTCTGCATGCTGATCTTCCCGCACGTTCTCAACTCATCCAAGCAGTAGAACAGTTACATGAAACTGGGAAATTAGCTATTCTCCGCTTCAAACAACTTGTGCTTGAGAAAGAGCTTGATGTTGGCAGTATACTCATCTATGAAGCTGTCTTAGAAAAACGCATTACCAATGAGCAAACTTTTCTGACTTTTCTCGCACAACGATAACCTCTGTATGAAGCAAGCGAGGTGCACCAAAGTAGATACTGTTGGCGAACCCTGTTTTCTAGGATAGCGTAAACTCGCTCTCACTGAATAAAGAAGATCAATCTGAGCTCACTGACAGCACAAATAAAGGGTTCGCCAACAATATCAAGTAGCGGGAGACCCAGTTATTCTAGCAAAGGGCAGCAAGCGAGCTTCATCAAAAGCGACGGAGAACCAACATTCACACTATTTACTATCAATATCATCTCCCCACAATTAGGAAGCGTTTTCACAATGGCATCAGTGCATCCTGAATACCAGTCCACGTGGCGGAAATGGCAAGTAGCGCCCCACGGGCACAAGAAAAGCATGCTCACGCCGAATCGTTAATCGATCGCACTGTGCATCCGTTATGATCAATAGCGGCCCCTCCTTAGGAAAATCGTGCGCATCCTCAAGCAGATCGATGCCTGGTTGCAGGATTGTGCCGCCGCGTCCACGCACTTTGACATTCCCGGCGATATCTTCGGGTGCCATGTAGCCCTGGTCAAACGTCGCGGCATCACAGAACACCACACGCACCTGCGTAACGTCTCGCGCAATGCTGTAGCTGGCAATCGTGCCCAACGCTTTCGCGAGTAACACACGATCCATCGAACCAGAGGTGTCCAGTACAACCCCAAATGTGCGATTATCATCCGGCAGATCGGACACCCACAACGGGCGTGGGATATCTGGCGTGGATGATTGCCGCCTGCTCAGACGGGTATAGGTCCGGACATTCTCCAATGGCGTGAAGAAGTGATCAAACCACTGCGCCAGTTCTACATCCCAGGGGATCGGCGGCTGGCTCAATGCATTGATCTCCTCGATCAGGCCAGCAGAGATGTAGCCACGGCCCTGATCCTGATGCATCATTAAGCCCTGACTGAGACAGCTACGATAGAACTCGTCCAGGTCCATTCCCTCGCTACTAGCCCACCAGCCCGGCTCACCCAATATATCGCCCAGTTCCACACCACGCAGCGTCGACAACTTGCGATAGCGGCGCAGATCAGCAACGATCCGATCATAGATGGCCTCAGCCGATTCGCCCTTCAATGCTGGATCGTATAATAATCCCTGCTCTGGCATGCGGCCAACTCTCATCTCTAGCAGCCAGGCATTAATCACATAATCGCAAGCCACATTCCAGTAGTAGGGATCGCGCCCACCACAACGTGCATCATGGCGCAATCCCGCATGCAACAGCTCATGCGCCATCACAAAACGCAGCTCCTCCTGCTCCAATCTGGCATGTGGATTGACATAAATCTCACGCATCTGCATATTGATGGCCGCCACGCTGATCTGCATACGATGACAGAGCAAGGGATCTTCGATGATCTTAAAGCTGGCGGCCAGTGCTCCCAGGAGTGGATAGTGCGAGAGAAACCAGCTCATTGCTATTCAGAGGCACAAAACGTTCTTGCTCTGAATGGTGGGCAATCACACACAGATGAATACAGACGTACTTCTTCTCTGTGGTAATAAGAAAATGAGTACAAAAACAGAGTATCAACGACTCTTTTTAGAGGATGTGTATACTGCACGACGAACGCGTGACGGCAATTACGCTAATGGTTCTGGCCTGCTGGCAGTATAGCGGATAGAGAGAGAAGGAGAAAATCGCCTCATGGTATGGTTTCCCCTTTCTTGAAGATAGATTTGATCATTCTTTGTGTTACGTGCGATGAGCATGAAAAATGTGGCGTTTCGCTCAAGGCTCTTCAATACTGTACGGTATTATCGTACGTTTGTCAAGGGATTTATAGGGCTAATTTCATTATGATGCTCACTCATACTGTGCTTTCTCCTAATGCCTTACTCTGGCACGTCGCGTGGATAGGTCGCCTTCGCTCGAACACTCTCCGCCAGATCAATATCAATGGTGACAAAGGGTGCCTGCCGAGATGTCGAGGCCAGCACTTCCCCATTGGGGCCAATCACCAATCCACGCCCGGCAAACAAGTGCTCGTCGACGCGATTGGATGAGAGCACAAATGCCCCGGACGCAATCGCCGCCATGCGGATCGCCACCAGCCAGCGCTCATGGTCCTGTGTTGCACGTGGCACCGCAATGATATTTGCACCCTGCTTCCCATAATATCTGGCCCACTCAGTAAACATAACTTCGGTGCAGATCAGAAAGCCGCATGCCACATTCTGTACCTGAGCCAGTTTGAAATCGCGCTGAGGACGCTCAAACCAATGCCGCTCATAGAAGTCTTCCTCATCAGGAAGGTAGTATTTATCGTGTATCCCCTTGTACCCCTCTGTATGCGTCCAGGCAAAACCACGATTGAGATGTCGGGCATCCTCGATTAACGGGCGTGTCCCCAGCACGATTGCAGGCGCAAACTGAGACAGCTCGTTCATCATCATATCATGCTCAGCCTCGATCCTTTGCCACACTTGAGCATCAAATTGTGGGGTCCTTGGGAACCAGGCAGAAAACGGCATCTCTGGCAAAAGCACCAGCTCACTTCGGTGCTCTCTGACAATAACAACCAACTCTTTCCAGGCGGATGCAAACGCTTCTCGATCATCTGGAAGCTCACAAAGGGTTACTTTCATGTTTTTCTCTCCCAAAAGGAATCTTTGCTCATATTTTAACATAATGCCGAGGCTCTGATTCTATCTGAGTACATGTTCATATATACACATATAATCGAAATGTCGAAAAAGGCGAACGAAATGTCAATAGATGTTGTTCTCTTTTTCTAGCAAAATGATGCATTATTACTCTAGTGTTACGAAACATTTGTTGTTTTACTACATCTGGAGGACTACATGCGTAGCAGTTTTGGCATTGGAGCACTTGGGCACGTTTTTAGTGATAGCACAACCAACGTACGTCGAAGGATCATTAGTATTTACATACTACTTATTACCTTCAATATTGTCATCTGGGCGGCGGTCTTGTTTGGCTTTGCGCCTTATCCGGCCCTCTATGGGACCGCTGTACTTGCCTATACCTTTGGTTTGCGGCACGCGGTAGATGCGGACCACATTTCGGCCATTGATAACGTGACCCGCAAATTAATGCAAGAGAATAAGCGGCCCGTGGCGATTGGCTTCTTCTTCGGGCTAGGTCATTCGACCATCGTGGTGATTTTAGGCCTGGTTATCGCAATCGCCGCCTCCCTTTTGAAAGTGGACCTGCAATTGCAGAGCGTGGCTGGAGCGGTTGGCACTGGCGCTTCCGCTTTTTTCCTCTACCTGATAGCCTTCCTCAACGCTATCGTGCTAATGGATGTTTTTCGTGCGTTCCGTAAAATCCAGCGCGGTGAGGGCTATAATGAACAGACGCTCAATGAGGCGTTAAACCAGCGCGGCTTCCTGGCTCGCTTCTTTGGCCCTCTCTTCAGAATCACCACGAAAAGCTGGCATATGTACCCCATCGGCATTCTCTTTGGCCTGGGCTTTGAGACGGCTACTGAAGTCGCTATCCTGGCGATCTCTGCAACGACCGTTTCTAAAGGCTTGCCCATCTACTTGAGTATGCTCTTTCCTTTGCTCTTCACCGCTGGCATGACCCTCATTGATGCAACTGACAGCATTCTGATGTTGGGTGCTTACGGCTGGGCCTTCGTCAAACCTGTGCGCAAACTCTACTACAATCTAAATATTACGTTGATCTCGGTGCTTATTGCCTTTGGGATTGGCACCATTGAAGTGCTCAGTATTCTCGCCGATCAACTCCACCTCCAGGGCGGCCTCTGGGACATGGTCAGTAACCTGGACTTCGGCAGTATCGGCTTTCTGATCATCGGCCTCTTTATTGGAAGCTGGATCTTCTCGGCGCTCCTTTATAAGATCAAACGCTACGATAAACTGGACGTGCAAGAAGTGAAAACACTCCCTGATACCATTACCATCTAAATGCATTAAACGGTAGGGAACAGATTGCATCGCGTCCGTGATTGACCAACTGGTGGCTCCAGGTTGATCAATCACGGACGCGATGATGCTTTTTCAAATGAATCCGTAGACCTCTTGGGGTCCTATCATACATGGGCTATTCGTTGCATCCGGAGACGGATCGATGAATCGCGGATGCGGTGAACCTGGTACCCTACCACGCATGGATAATGGGATTGATATTTGCAACATGTCGGGAAATGGCACATATCTCCGTGATTAATCAACCCGCCATCCACACCACTCTTTACCCCTACTGTTGACCTTTTTCTCGGTATTTGAAAGGTATTGAGGTTCACCGCGTCCGCGATATCGTACCAGCGTCGTTTTTGAAAGAGTTGGCATATAATTTTGACCAGATGCTACAGGGTCGCTTCCTCTGCCACCGCACGTCCTCTAAACTGGCTATTGTACAACCTCGCATAGAAGGCTTTGCGGGCCAATAATTCCTGATGGGTTCCCTGCTCAATGATTGTGCCATGATCCATGACCAGAATCAGATCGGCGTCGCGAATGGTTGAGAGACGGTGTGCAATAACAAAGCTCGTGCGCCCCTGCATGAGGCGGCTCATGGCTTTCTGGATGAGCTGCTCGGTGCGCGTGTCGACGCTGCTGGTCGCTTCGTCAAGAATAAGTATCTCAGGATCGGCCAGAAAGGCACGCGCAATGGTCAACAACTGCTTCTGACCCTGCGAGATATTGGTGGCCTCTTCGTTGAGTACGGTCTGGTAGCTCTCAGGCAGGGTGCGGATAAAGTGGTCAGCATGCGCGGCCTGGGCAGCATGCACAATCTCTTCTTCCGTGGCATTCTCATGCCCATACGCGATGTTTTGCCGAATGGTATTGCTAAAAAGCCAGGCATCCTGTAGCACCATACCGAAGGTGCGCCGCAATGTGCTACGTTTGCGTCGCGTAATATCCACACCATCGACCTGGATCTGACCAGCCTGGATCTCGTAGAAGCGCAGCAACAAATTGACCAGCGTCGTTTTACCGGCCCCCGTTGGACCAACGATCGCGACCTTCTGACCAGTCCGGATGTCGATATTAAGATCGTCCATCAGGATCTGGTCCGGTTGATACCCAAATCTGACATGCCGGAATTGGACCAGGCCCACACCCTGCAATTCAGCAGCGATCAGGTCATTGGCAACATCAGGCAGTTCCTCTGGCTCGTCAAGCAGTTCAAAGATGCGTTCAGCCGAGGCCATCGACGATTGAATTACATTGGCGATATTGGCGAGCATCGCGATTGGTTGGGTAAATTGTTGCGCATACTGGATGAAGGCCAGCACATCACCAATGGCAATGCCTCCACCAGCCACCAGGACGCTGCCAACAACGGCGATCGCCACATAGGCAAGATTACCAATAAAGAGCATGAGCGGCATAATGATGCCAGACACAAATTGCGCCCGCCAACTGGCTTTATACAACTGCTCATTCAGTTCTGTAAAAGTTGCAATCGCTCTGGCCTCGTGCCCAAAGGCTCTTACAACCCGATGACCTGTATATATCTCCTCCACATACCCATTTAACTTCCCCAGCGCTTTCTGCTGCTGCCGGAAATAGTTTCGCGAACGCCTGGCAACCACCATACTGATCACCATACTCAGGGGGAGCGTCCCCAACACGATCAGGCTGAGCTGCCAGCTAATCGTTAGCATCATAATAAGGACGCCAAGAATAGTCACAGCCGAAGTAATCATCTGGGTAACACTCTGTTGCAACGTGCTACTGAGACTATCCATATCATTGACGGCGCGACTGAGGATCTCGCCATGAGGATGTGCATCAAAGAACTTGAGGGGCAGGCGTGCAAGCTTTTCATCGACATCCGTGCGCAAGCGGCAGACCGTTTTCTGGACCACAGCGGCCATCACATATTGCTGCACAAACATAAAGATCGCGCTGAGCAGATACAGACCCAGCAACACAAGGAGAATAATACCGATATATGTGAAATCCAGTCCGGGTAGGGGCTGATGATTTTGCTGTGCCCGATAGTTTGCCAGAACACCCGCAAACAGCCTGGTGGTAGCCAGACCCAGAATTTTTGGCGCAACAATGGTAAACAGTGTGCCAAGAATTGCGGTGCCCAATACCAATAACAGGCGATATCTGTGCGGCAGGAAATAGCCAGACAAGCGTTTGAATGTACCTTTAAAATCCTTTGCTTTCTGCCCTGGCTTGCCGATAGAACTCATGCCACTTTTGCCCATTGGACCTACCCCGCCGGCTTCGACGCGTTGGCGTGGTCTTCGCTCCTCGTTCATACGAATTCCTCCTCAAGTTCTTGTGATGACAACTGGGAAGAGACGATCTCACGATATACCTTACTGGTATTCATCAATTCTCGATGCGTGCCAATACCTGCGATCCGTCCTTCATCCAGAACGATTATCTGATCGGCGTCCACCACAGTGTTGATACGCTGTGCCACCATCAATATCGTAGCATTGCGTACATCTTTTTTGAGAGCTGTGTGCAATCTGGCCTCCGTCTTAAAGTCTAGCGCCGAGAAACTATCGTCGAAGATATAAATCTCTGGTCGCCTGATCAGAGCACGCGCGATCGAGAGCCGCTGCTTCTGCCCTCCCGAAAGATTGCTGCCACCCTGCTCAATCTCGGCCTCAAAGCCGTCTGGCAGCGTCGTGATAAATTCGCTGGCCTGTGCGACCTCGGCTGCATGTTCAATCTCTTCCGGCAAAGCGTTCTCTTTCCCAAAGCGGATATTCTCGGCAATGGTTCCGGAGAAGAGCAGGGCTTTTTGTGGCACAAGGCCAATCCTGGCACGCAGTTGTTCCTGTGCTATCTCGCGTACATCCACGCCATTCACCAGGATAGACCCGCTATCGACATCATAAAAGCGTGGTATTAAGCTGATCAGGGTCGATTTGCCAGCCCCCGTTCCACCAATGATTGCCGTCACCTCACCGGGTCGAGCGGTGAACGAAATATGTGCGAGAGCAGGTTCTTCCGCACCAGCATAGCTGAACGTTACATCTCGGAACTCCACATAGCCTACCTGTTCGTCAGCACTTTTCACGTGAACTGCATCTGTAATGGTTGACTGTATCGTCAGGACCTGGCTAATGCGCGTTGCCGCCGCCGAGGCACGCGCAAGCAGAGCAACCATCATTGAAGCCATCAGCAGCGCGAAGAGAATTTGCATTGCATATTGCAAAAAAGCAAAGAGTGACCCGACCTGCATCGTTCCATTATTGATGCGCATTGAGCCAAACCAGAAGATAGCAATGCTAGAAAGGTTGAGGAGCAGCAACAAGATCGGCATCAGAGAAGAGACCAGGCGGTTGACTGTGATCGCAACATTGGTCAACTCAACGTTGGCCCTATCAAAACGCTGTTCTTCATACCTGCTACGATCAAAAGCCCTGATCACACGCACCCCGGTCAAGCCTTCATCCAGGATAAGATTCAGCCGGTCCAATCTGACCTGGATCGTTGTGAACAATGGGATCGCCCTGCTCATCAAAAAAACAATGACCACCAGCAGAAGCGGGATAGCCACCGCAAAGATCCAGGAGAGTCCGGCATCCTGCTTCACCGCAAGGATAATCCCGCCGATGATCGTGATGGGAGCGGTAATCATGACATTCAAAAGCATGACCCCTGCATTCTGCACCTGCGTTGTATCATTTGTTGTGCGCGTAATGAGCGAGGATGTGCTAATCGTCCCAAATTCAGCGGGAGAGAAGCGCTCCACATGCGTGAATATCTGGTTGCGCACACTTCTGCCAAAGCCCAGAGCAATCCTTGAGGCACAGAAAATGCCTACGATAGCACACAGGATACCGGCGAACGCCACCAGCAACATCAAACCACCTGTGGTCCAGATGTAGTGGGTATCATTTTTGACGATCCCATTATCAACAATATTTGCCATCAGACCCGGCAAAAAGAGGTTCGCCATAGCCTGCCCCAGAGCAAGCATCAGTACAATCAAGAGCAAACTACGATATGGTTTGAGAAATGGCAAAAGTTTCGTCATGCTTTCTAACTCCATTCGCTTTAATGAGATACGACTTGTCAGTAATCACGTATTCTCGCTCACAAGGGCACGCCCACCGCTGCATCCACTCTAGTTTTCCCACATAGTAGAGAGCTTTCTCCAGTGCATCAAAATCTTCAGTGGTTCTCAGCCCCGACGAAATGGACACCAGGGCGGTGTCAGTCAGTTCGTCGAATTCACCCACATCTTTGAGTAGCTGGAACTCGGCACCCAGTTTCTCTCGTTGAGCACCCATGCGATGCTTACAGGCAAAAAACAGGGCAGCAAAGAGGTTGATCTGTTCTTGCTCAAAGCTCTGATCCATATTCTCAGCAGTCAGCAACTCACCATAATAATGAGTGAAGCGGTGCTCGGCGATGTGCCGATCAGTATGCAGGGAAGCATAATCGACGATGCAGGGATGCAAGCTGTAGCGATCCCGCCCTCTCGCTTCCAGCAAACCAGCATCGCATAACTGATCGAACACCTCAACTGGTGCGCCTGTTATCGCCTGGGCGGCTTGCTCTGAAAAGGTACTCGGCTTCGCAGGAAAAACCGAGAGCTGGCGCAAAGCATCCTGAGCCTGTCTGCTCAAATGCTGGTCGCTCAGTGAAATTGCCGCCTGAAGAGAGAGTGTCGAAGAAACGGTCGAGTGCGCCAGCGTCATCAGCGGTTGCTCTAATTGCAAGCGTTTCTCTGAATGAGTAAGATTGTCCAATGCCAGTTGCAAGCGTCTAGCTTGATGGGTGTGGGCTTCCAGGCGCATATATTGCCCAATCAACACCAGTGCCAGGGGCAAGCCTCCAACATACTGCACCAGTTGCACCATGCGTTCCCGCTCCGCTCTCACTGCGCCGGGTGCGATCTTTTCTAACAACTGGAACCCATCCTCTATTGACAACTCAGGCACCGTTATCATGCGCTCACCCGCCACATAAAGAGCAATGTTGGTGAAACGCGTTGTCACCAGATAGGTGCAATAAAGCCCACCAACATGCATCAATACCATGGCATCTTCTAAACGCCAGAGATTATCGATCACAAAGAGCATTCTCCGGGTGCCGATCGCCATGCGTAGACCGAGTAACCAGGCATCACGCACCGTCAGGTCGCTGTTCGCGCTGGGCTCAGTTCCTAATAACGCGCCCCAGCGGCTCAATATATTCAGAATATTGGGGTGCGGACCTGCATCTACCCAAAGGATTCCTTCATAGAACCAATCTCTGATCTGCGCGTCATGAGCAAAAGCCAGGGAGATAGCCGATTTTCCAACACCGGGCATCCCTACCAGGGCGACCGCTCCCCCTTCCTGAGTATTGTGAAGCTCGCTTTTGAGTCGACCCAACAGTTCATCTCGCCCAATAAGTTTTCTGGCGGCTGGTAACACAGGATCATAAAGTGCGGGATGAGTTCCCTCTTCATCTGGATCAGGAACGAGCCAGAGCTGACTGGCACTCTTCCCAAAAAGCTCTGCGAGTTTGTTGCGAAAGTATGGACTGCAATCAGTGAGACCCCGCTCCCAACGACTTACGGTATTCAGTGTGGCACCAATCATATCAGCAAGCTCTTGTTGTGACCAATGACGACGCACTCGCTCATCGCGCAAGCGTACGTTCGGTTTCCCCCTCTGAAATGTCATACTACCCTCCATGACATAAATACACTGATTTACCAGTAAGGCTGTTGAAACAAATCTCTTTTATCAATGGTCTCTCATCGATATTCTTTGGAAATATCGATGTAATGCTACAAAGACTCAAAGTAAGCACCTTACTTTTTCCCTTCATCCTCTGATCATCAAAAGCGTACACAAGATAGTACGACCTGAACTATTTTCAATACAAGCATTTCACGCACTAAAAAATTACAAAAGCATTTTAATGCACGCATCATCAGGAAAAATTATCTAATATTACAATACAATACAACATACATGTCTTAAAGGGAACATATTCCAAGATAAATACCTGGAGAGGTTACACTCTTAAGGTATCTTCCAGATGTACCCAGAGATTGCCTGCAAAAGAAGAAGGGAAATAATTCTGTATCGCGCCTGCAAAAGACTCCTGCTCCCCACAAAAAGGTGGCTAGTCTTCTTGTGGAAATTGTCTTTCTCGTAGGGAAGGCGCTTCTGACTGCCAGGGCACCACGGGGAACCCTCTAAGTCGACTGAATGACAATAGCACTACACTATACTCTCTACAAAAACGGTAGAAACCACATTTTATGGCGTATGACAATTCATTGAAGGGGTCAGGTTTGCATCAATCCCTGGAAATGCTCTTTGAGAGCATGGGTAGGAGCGTCACCAATGCGAATACGCTCCAAATGCCCATCATGCCTCAAAATTGGTAGGGACCCGATTGCATCGCGTCCGTGATTCATCAACCCCACCCAGTAACTATGAACCCCAGCACGCGTCCATAAATGGCGGACGCGATAAATCTAGTCCCTACCATTTCATGCGCTAATGATTATGTTCATGATCATGCTCATCATGCTCATGCTCGTGCTCGTCATGCTCACCATGCTCATGGGTATGCCCATGCAAGGCGGGATCGATGCGCTTGATGGTGGTAACTTTACCCTCAAACAACCAGTCTTCATAAGACAGGATAGTGTCCATTGAGCCTTGAATGATCTCGTCCTTCGCTTCGGGGTGCTCTTCGGCATATCCTCTCAGCATAAGTGAAAGGCCATCAAACCTGGGAATGATCTCATCGAACTCGATAATATGGAAAAAGGCTGTTCCCGTCTCTCGATCAATCTGCAGAGACTCCTGTAAAGCCTGAGCTACCATGTCATTCCCGAAGAGCGAGCCTTCGATGATGTAGAGATAACCCATAATGCCATGGAGCGTATACAG
>JACDAE010000017.1 GCA_013695595.1 Ktedonobacteraceae bacterium
GTCAGCACACATCCACTCTGCACATTATCCCATTCTTGCTGCACAATATAGGGATTCCCGTTCCATGACTCGTTCGAGCCATCTGAAGCAGTTTGACCATAATTGTAGGCACATTTGTCACCAATCTCCTGTCCGCTGGCGTCTATCCAGGCGGTGATGAGGGGATCGGTTGCAGCTTCGATCTGTTCATGAGAGGTCGTGCTAATCTCCGCGTCGGCGTCTGTGTCGCTATTAGGACTACCAGCGGGAAGAGGTCCGCAGCCTTGCAGGTCTGTCCCATCGTAAGGCATCGCGGCGTAGATTGTATTCGTCCCGAAGTAGTTATGATAAGCACAAAATTGCGAGAAGCTGCACGAGCCACTGGCGCAGATATTCTCACTTTTTGCGGTAAAGACAAAGAACATATTGGTGATGTCGGGTGTCCAACCGTTCGTGCTGAGCGCGTTGCTCACTTCGTTCTGGATATCCGAATCCTGCAATGTCGTGGATGGATAAGCTGCCGTATCAACCCAGGTCCCTGCCAGGGTGGCATTATTGGGAGCGCCACCTGTAGTATCGGTATACTGAGTGTTATTGTTATATAGGCCCGAACCCCCAACATCGTTAAAATAGCGCTGGATCAGGCTGTTGTAGGAGTTGCTCACAAACGAGCCGGTGGGTTCCCAAAAGATCAGATATGCATGCATCGTTCCAGCCATTACCGGACCGCCATTATAGACAAGATTACCACCTGCAGCCTGTCCTACATTTGGAAGAGATACGTGCCTGGATTTGAAAAAGTGTGGAAGATGTGCCTGTGCGTCTGGATGAGCAGCGCGAACTGCCTGGGGGATCAAGATTCCAGTGGTCAGCAATGCAAGAGCAATTGCTGAAAGTACTAGAGTCCTGGGGACGCGTATGGTCATAAAAGCTCCTTTCCCCATAATGTGACACAACGGTGCCACATATATAAGCGTGAAATCGAAGGCGTATCGCAACGTCTTCTCCAGATAAATAGACGTAAGAAATAGCAGTTTTCGCTTACATTAGCAGTATTTTTGCGTTTGCATCCTACCCAAAATCTACAAGATCAGGTATAGTGAACGAGACAACTGTTATGTTCAATACGATGGTTCAGATAGCTATTTTTTGTAGGTATAAAAGGGGAAAGAGCATGCATATTGATGCCAGACCAATTGATCTTAAACTCACGACACCATTTCGCATTGCCAGAGATGTCCAACATACGGCAGCCAATGCCGTTATTGAGATCAAGCATGAGGAGCATACGGGCTATGGGGAGGCTGCACCATCTGAGTATTATGGTGAGAGTATAGAGACCGTTTTTGCCTGCATCACTATGTTTGCCGGTAATCTGGGGGATGATCCTTTTGTGATCGAAGATATTTTGCAGCATCTGGACAAGGTTATTCGCCTGCACCCTTCCGCCAAGGCTGCCGTAGATATGGCATTATACGATATTGTGGGCAAGATGCTCAATGTACCACTTTATACGTTATTGGGTCTCAATCCTAATCGCACGCCGCGCACATCATTTACAATTGGTATTGATACGCCAGAGCAGATGGCAAAAAAGGCCTTGTTGGCCAAAGAGTATCCAATTCTCAAGATTAAGGTTGGCACAAAGAATGATCTGGACAATTTGAAGGCCATTCGTGATGTTTCCAATGCCGTTATTCGTGTCGATGCGAATACTGCCTGGACGCCCAAAGAAGCAATCAAGATGATCAACGCGATGGTACCCTATAACATCCAGTTTGTGGAGCAGCCTGTGATGGCGCATGATCTGGCTGGTCTGAAATTGGTGCGTGATAATGTGCCATTGCCGATCATAGCTGACGAGAGTTGTGTCACGGGCGAAGATATTGGGCGCGTTGCCGACTGCGTTGATGGCATCAACATCAAGCTCATGAAATGCGGAGGCATCAATCACGCGCTCAAAATGATTCATGCCGCACGTACGTATAATCTGCGCATCATGCTTGGGTGTATGATTGAAAGTTCGTTGGCGATCACCGCTGCGGCCCACCTGACACCACTGGTAGATTATGCCGATTTAGATGGAAATCTGCTGGTAGACAATGATCCTTATGTTGGTGTGACAGTAGAACATGGTAAATTGGTATTACCAGACGCGCCTGGACTGGGTGTGGAGGTGAGGTAGAGGCACATGTTGGGCAGCACGGGCTTCTAAATCGCGCCCCTACACCATGGGCATGATTTGTATAATCGGGTTTTCATGCACGATCCCCAATGGTGTAGGGGCGCGATTTAGAAGCCCGCCGCGTGACCTGTGTGCTTGCGCCGAACATATTTTTATTGAAAGAATTGTTTTAGTTGGGATTCCACGAGGGACCAGGGAATAATCATTGGTTTCTTGTCGACCGTGATATTGACCGTATTTCCGCTGACGGTATAGCTACCTTCGACGCCGCGGCCAGAGAACGACCCTTTATTGGTATCGCCGGTAATCTGGGCACCATTGTCTGATGCAGCTTTGCGGGCGCGTTCGAATAATGGAGCGGGATCGCCAATAAAGTTAACGCTAAAAGACTTTGACATTTTGTTGCTCCTTTACTTATGTTAAGAGTGGATGAGTGATAACAAAATGGTCGTCATGTATGTGGTAGAGAATAGTGATAACACAAAACGCGCCGATAAGGGATTATCGGGCACGCTTTGAGTATTGTTTCTACCTGGAAAGCAACTAGGCGGGTTGACGTGTGCGACGTTGCTTACGGCGTTGTGCGGCGGCTTTCCGTTTGCGACGAGCCTGTGGACTCTCGTAATGAGCCCGGCGTCGAGCTTCGGAAAGGATGCCATCTTGCTGCACTTTACGGTTAAATTTTTTGAGGGCGACTTCGAAAGAATCGCCAGGATTTACTTTTACTTCGCTCATGGGTTACCAGCGCGATCTGCGATCGCTCGAATTGCCAGCGCTCTGAGACTGGTAACAATCGCTGCAATAAACGGGTTTGTCGCCTCTGGGTTGGAAGGGAACCTGAGCCTCATTGCCACAGCTTGAGCAGGTTGTGCTGTACATCTGGCGTGCTTCACGTGGAGCACGGCTACCACCACCAAAACCGCCACTGGCTTTGCGGGCGGCGCGGCAGGATGGGCAACGGCTGGGGGTATTAGTCAATCTGTGACTTTCGTAAAACTCTTGTTCTCCGATAGTGAAAACAAATTCCTGGTTACAGTCGCGGCAAACTAACGTCTGATCACTTAATGCCATGTTTCTCTCAATTCCTGGATGTTTTATCCTGATATTCTTAAACTCGTGTACGGCGCGGTCTGCAGCGGCTTGCGGCGACTTATAGCAGAGGGTCTCCTTTGAGCAACATTGCATTGCACTATACAACGCCTTTGAGTATATCATACATTGCCCGCCAAAAGCGCAAAAACATTACCTATTTTCTAACTTCGTTATGAAATGTCTGCCTCTATCTAACGACTATGCTATAATAGGGGGCATCGAGTCTGCATATTAAAATTGATTGAAGAGGAAATTTATGCCAACACGCAATGATGCATATCTCTTGATGACCACTCACGTGAAGAATGAGAATTTGCAGAAACATATGCTCTCGGTTGAGGTGGCAATGCGTTTCTATGCTCGTAAATATGGTGAAGATGAGGAATTATGGGCTATGACCGGTCTCCTGCATGATAGTGACTACGAGGAACATCCAGATCTGCATGATCATACTCAGGTTGCTGCCAACTGGTTACGCGAGGGTGGCTATGACGAGCGTATCATCTACGCAATTCTGGCGCACAATGATCTCAATCTGGCGACCCATCCACGCAACGATCTACTCTCTAAGGGCCTCTATGCCTGCGATGAAGTGACTGGGATGATCACAGCAACCGCGCCGATAACCAAATGCCACTCAAGAACATTGGCCGCTATCCTCCCTGAACTCATCTCCCTGTTTGGCATGGCAGCTTAATAAAAAACACGCGGCACTCCATTGAAAGTGCTGCGTGTTTTTTTTGCCCTTCGCCTGGGAATAGGACTTCAGCTAGTCAGCGACTACTGCCGAAATCCCTGCCAAACCCAGGCGATCCGCGATACTGCTCATTGCCTCAATGACAAAGGCGATATGCTCGTCCAGGTCAACCCCTAGCTCCTCTGCACCCTTCACTAAATCCTCCCGGTTCACCCCAGCGGCAAAGCCTTTGGTTTTCATCTTTTTCCGCACGGAAGAAACCTGCAATCCGGGCAGCGTCTTTTGCCGAACCAATGAAGTTGCCGTGACCATCCCAGTTATCTCGTCGCACGCATAGAGGGCTTTCGAGAGCAGGTCGTTGCGTGGATGGCTCGCCTCATTTAAATCGTTATGTGCCAGAATAGCATAAATAATTCGTTCGTCATACCCATGCTCACTTAACCAGCGTGCAGCTACCTGGGTATGCTCCTGCAAATCAGGATACTCCTCATAGTCGCAGTCATGGAGCAAGCCCGTCATCGCCCATACTTCTTCGTCCTCGCCGTATTTACGCGCATAGAAGCGCATGGCAACCTCAACTGAGAGCATATGTTTCTGTAAACTCTCGCTCTTTACATGCTCGGTCATCAACCGATACGCATCTTCTCGGTCAGGCATACTTTCCCGTATCTCCATTCCAGAATACATCACATGATTTTCATTGTGCTAGTATAACACATCCTGCCGCCAGCCCTCGGCTATTTCAACTTCCATCACCTTCACATGGTATGACCAGGAACGAGCCTGCACTTCACTGCCACCCAGGCTTCGTAGGGTAGGAAGTGATATATTTTTGCAGCTTTTCCAACTCATCTGGTCGGAAATGGCCTGTTTGGTGCCTGTGACTGGCTGGCCCATGCGTGCCCGGCTGCGCACCCGCACCTATAATTCTCACCTGCTCCAATTAGAGGAACATGCTGATGCAGTGGCGGCAGCACTGGCCGAATTGGATGCGCGTGGGCCGCTTTCCTCGCTGGAGTTTGAAGACCAATCGCACTTCACCGACCGCAGCGCCTGGTATGGCCCCAAGCGCATCAAGCATATCTTGCGGGCGCTGTGGGATCGCGGACTGATTGTGACCCATCACCGCCAGGGTGGCCGTCATTACTATGATAGAGCTGAACGCGTTATTCCCCCAGAGTACTTTTACGCGTCTCCAATGGAGGATGAGGACGAGTCAATCCGCTGGATGTTGGCCCGGCGTTGCCAGAGCATGGGCCTAGTCCGTCCTATCGGGGAACCCAGCATCTGGTTTGGCTGTGGCCCGGCAGCCCAGCGTGCGGCAGCCTTCAAAGAACTAGTTGAGATGGGACAGCTTGTGCCTGTGCAGATAAGCGAAAGCGGCGCAAAGAGCTGGCCCGCCTATCTGCCAGCGAGCGCACTCAAGCTGTTGGAAGCCTCTGCCACCGCGCCGCGTGTCCTCTTTCTAGGCCCACTGGACAGCCTGCTGTGGGATCGGCGCGGCGTGATGCAGTTGTTCGATTTTGAATATGTCTGGGAAGTCTACAAACCCGAAGCTCTGCGCCGTTGGGGCTATTATGTACTGCCGGTGTTCTATGGCGATCGCTTTGTGGCCCGGCTGGATGGCCGCCTGGAGCAAGGAAGCTGGACAATTACCCGTTGGTGGTGGGAGCCAGATGTGATGCCCACGGCTGACCTGCTGGACGCGCTGCACGTGGCCGCCGAAAACTTCGCTCACTACCTGCGTGCTAACAGCGTGCGCGTTGATGCGGGCGTGTCGCCTCCAGTACGTCAGGCAATGACGATAGAGTAGGTTACTCCCGCTCTCCTCACTCTCCACTGGTATGTTTTGCAAAGTAGAATGCAATATACTTTTGCAGCTTCTCAAGCTCCTCCGGCCTGAGCAAAGATATCACAATATCTAAGGGTACTTCTATCTTTGCTTCTCTCGGCAAGCCGACCTTCTTATCGAGGCCGTTTTTTTCGATGAAATCGAAGAAGATTTCAGCCTGGATGACGAAACAAGTATCATCCTTGCTCAATTCGATTATCGGATCGATGAAGAGAAACATATCATCAAGCATTTACTTGCCTTTGTATGAAGATAAAATGTCGTCGAGCTTCTCGTCGGTAATAAATTTGATGGATTCAATGATAGGTTCGCCCTTAGATGGTTTTACAAATTCATTTTCGTGAAATTCCTGGATAAATTCGCATCGGCCATTTTGTATAGCCCGTCTGACTTCTCTGAGGTTCTGGCCTTTAATCTCCACTGTCATATAACTGTAAATCACCATAAATACCTCGTCAACGTCTGCACTGAAGACAGCCGCCATAAGAAATCTCGATTGCGGAGATTGCGAAGGCTGTATCACGCAAAGGATTTCCATGTAAGGCACTGGCTTGCTCGCTGTGACAAAGGCCTCATAAGGTTTTTTTTCCGTTGTGACTTTGCTCGCATGGCTAGCCACTTTCGTGGTAGGCTGTTCCCTGCGGAACTGCGATAATGGATCATTCAATCTGGTACCTCCCTTTCCGGCTCCAGGCATTGCTCTGGCTCCGGTTCACTACGATGAAAATGATTGTAGAGTACTTCTTCTGTGCCTCTATCTGGAAATACCAGTTGGATGACCACTCAGTGCATCAAGCGTTGCCATGGTTCTATCTTGATCAAGGAGCCCAAAGAAGTATCCCGTATCGCCGAGTCATCTGTCTTTTCAAGCATACAGGAATACAAGACAAAAAAGCGGAATTCCAGCGAAACTTTCGGGAGAGTGTGAACAAAGCTGGATTCCAGCGAACAAACCTTCACTCCAGCGAACGAATCTTCATCAGGATGAACATCGAGAGGCGAAGAGAGCCTCCGTCTTTGCTTGTGTGAAAAGCCAGAAGATGATTGCGCTCCAACGATCTTGAGCGGATTTGGACACAACCGCACTACGCTTTCCAGCATCATCGATGTGTCTTTCGTCCGAGAATGTGATACCTTTTTCCTCAGAAGTCTCCCCGCATGGAGTTCTCTGTGTCATATTTGACAGAGAACCAGCGTTTTGCGCCGCTGTCAATGCTAACAGCCAATTGTAACTTAGCACTAACAACAGACCACCACATCTACCTGCATAGAGCCAACCTTACAGTACCCTCTAGCGGGCCAATTCCTCTACAGCTGGATTAACTAGAGACCATGTGATACCAAAGTCCAACTTGCAGTACCCTCTAGCGGGCCAATTCCTCTACAGCAAGACGGCGAACTGGAGGAGGTAGACAGTAAATACAACCTTGCAGTACCCTCTAGCGGGCCAATTCCTCTACAGCTCAGGCGAGAGCGCCATCGATGT
>JACDAE010000328.1 GCA_013695595.1 Ktedonobacteraceae bacterium
AGCCCAAATGGGTTCACGGCAAGCGCAACGTGGTCGAGACCAATGGCTTGCTTACCGCCAAACAGTTGGCTGAGCGTGTCTGCGCTTACTATGGTGCTTCCTATGAATCTCATCTCTTCATCCCCGAAAAGGTCGCGTGATTATGCACTAGCACCGGCCCCGCAACAGAAAATTGATTTAAACATGGTTTTAGGTTGCAAAAAATTAAATCTCGTTATATTATAACAGTACAAGTCATTATTCCACACTTAGTACGACAAAATATTCTTTTTTGATTTACGGCCTTACCACGTCTATCTTGTTAGGAGGAACTTGCAACAAGCAAATATTTCAATTTGAAATATTTGCTCTACGGCGCTATACTACATAACAACAAGCAGGTATGGTATGTCTTTTTCAGCGTTTTCCGGACCCATTCGCATCTTTTTCTCGTGCATCACTACTGCTAGGGATAAAAGCGTGTTAGAGAATTTAAAAACACACTTGAGTGCCTTAAAACGACAAGGTTTTATTGACACGCAGTTCTATGACAGCGAGAACGAGGAATATAACAATCTAGAGCAGTCAGGCATCGCTCCTATCGATCAGGCCAATATTTACGTGCTGTTGATTAGTCCAGATTTTTTAGACTCAAAGCGCTGTTATGAGGTAGAGATGCAGCGAGCACTTGAACGATGGAAGGCAAAAGAGGCTGATCTCATTCTTGTCCTTTTGCGCTCTACAAATTTGGAAGGAACTCCGCTTGAGGGACGCAAGTTTCTTTTAAATGGCAAGCCTTTGTTGCATCGATCATCAGACATAGACGCTGCTTTATCACAGATCGTGGGGCAGATTGGAAAGATTGCGAAAGAACTTATGGCCACAAAAAATAGACACTCGTCACCAGAGACCTCAATGCCTTTGAACACCATTCCATATTGGCCCAGTCCTTTTTTTACTGACCGCAAAGCTATTCTTGCCAGCCTGCATGACGGCTTCGCTCACCAGATATCCCTTCATCGGACCTGTATTCAGGCTTTGAGTGGTCCGGTTGGCGTTGGTAAAACGCAGATAGCAGTCGAGTATGCTCATCTCTATAAAGAGCAGTATAAGATGGTCTTATGGTTTGAAGCCGCTTCTCGTTCCATTCTGAGCGATAAAATTACTTCATACGCTGAACAGCTCTCCTTGACGGAACACGCTTCGATAGATGAACAACACCGCTTCGACGCGTTTAAGCGCTGGCTACAACAATATGATCACTGGTTACTCGTCCTCGATAACCTCGAAGAGATGACACTGATCGAGCAGATTGTCCCTGTTGAAAGTACTGGACATGTTCTTCTGACGACCCTTACCCAGGAAACTGGACATCTGGCTAGCGTGATTCCAGTGATAGAGATGACTGACGAGGATGGTGCCCTGTTCTTACTTCGTCGGGCGAAACTTATTGAAGGGCACACATCAACTGATACAATCACGCAAGCAGCCTTCGCCCAGGCTACCTCCATTGTCCAGGCAGTTGGCGGATCATCTCTGGCGCTTGATCAGGCTGGAGCCTATATTGATAGAGTGCGCTGCAGCCTTGCCCGATATCTCCAACTTTATCATAAGGAAGGCGCGAGGTTGCTCGCAGTGCGCGGATTAGCTCAGGTTCATCCTGACCCGATAACGGAGACTCTCTCGCTCAACTTTCAAAAGGTAGAGCAGTCACATCCTTATGCTTTAAGGCTCCTGTATCTCTTCGCTTTCTTGTATCCTGATGCTATCCCCGAGGAAATGATTGAACAAGGTACGCACACTCTGGATAAACCTCTACAGAAATTGGCCGCCGACGTACTGGCCCTGGAGAATGTGATTGCCCTACTCCTCAAATACGCACTCGTCCAGCGTCGCATCGAGTCAAGGACGCTGAGTATTCACCGGGTCGTTCAAGCTATTCTCAAAGAAAAATTGCCAACGAGGCAACAGCGCCGATGGGCACTACAGACTGTGCGTCTGGTCTCCAGTGTCTTCCCAAAACCAGACCTCAGTAACTGGTCAACATGCGAAAAATATTTTTCGCAGGCTCGTCACTGCGCGGAACTTATCGACAAATTTGATCTTGTCCAGAAGGAGGCTCTACATCTTGTGATACATCTAGGAGAATACTGTTATCAGCGTGCATATTATCGGGATGCAGAAACATATTTGACCAATGCACTGCAGTCATGTGAACAGACCATGGGATCAGACCATCTGGATACGGCTCATGTCCTCAACAACCTGGCGCGTGTCTATCATAAGCTTGCGCACTATCAAGAAGCTGAGGAGCACTACCAACGTGCCGAAACGATCCTGAAACAGATATGGGGCACGGAACACTCTGAGATAGCGCAGGTTTTGAATGATCTGGCACTCCTGTATAGTGACTGGGGAAAATATCAAGAGGCAGAGGTGCTGTATCAGGAAGTCATCAGTATGTATGAGCATACCATCGGTTCCGATGATCCTGAGACCGCAGCAGCCCTCAATAATTTAGCAACTGTCTATGATGAATTGGGCAAGCACTCTCTGGCAACTTCCTTGTACCAAAGCGCTTTCTCCATCGAGGAACGCACATTGGGCATCAGGCATCCCAGCATGGCACTCAGCATGACTACTCTTGCAGGACGCTATGAAGATCAGAAAGATTACCCACAAGCAGAAAAACTCTATCAGCGCACGCTAGCTATTCAGGAACAGATTTTGGGACCGGAACATCCTGATATCGCACAGACCTTGAATAATCTGGCAGGGCTGTATGAAGTTTTACATAAGTATGAAGATGCAGAGAAACTCTATGAACGTGCCCTGCATATCTATGAGAAGATACTGGGCCCGAAACATCCTGACACGGCCTGTGTTCTGAATAACCTGGCATATCTCTCGTGCCAGCAGGGGCAATACCAGCGAGCGGAGGACCTATACCAACGTGCTCTATACATTTATGGAGAGACACCAGGGCCAGAACATCCTGACGTTGCTAGCATATTGAATAATCTGGGAACACTCTATCACCTGATGGGGAAGGACGAACGCGCCGAGTCTTTTTTACTGCGTGGATTGGCCATACGCGAGCGTGTGTTCGGTGAGGAGCATATTGACACAGGCAGGAGCTTGAAAGCTCTCATCGAGTTGTTGATGGAGCAACGCCGCTACGAGGAAGCCAAACCGCTCTATCAACGTAATCTTGCTATCATCCAACAGACCTTCGGTGTAGAAGATCCTGACGTTGCTCTTGCATCGGAAGAATATACGACCCTTCTGGCCTTGATCAATGAACAGAAGGATCAGTAATATTTCAACAAAGGAGATTTCATGCTGGCTTTCTTTGGGTGGAACGGGGGACCGCATCTCCCTTTTTGATCCTGGGCTTGTTACCCTTGTTTGTAATCTGGGTCTTGCGCTCCTGTGGTCTGGAGAGATTTTTGTCTTTTTTGTTATCAGCACCTTTGTTTTTCATCTGCGCTAGAATGTGTTTAAAAAGCTGACTGCTTCTGGTATATAGAGAACAAAGTGCTTTCACAAAACTGGAGCACGATAAGCTCGTCTGTATATCTGAGAACCGTAGTTCTATGCTTTGTGGGCGGTTACGCATTAACAGAAAACCTCTCGATTATTCTGGCCTAAAAATAAAAAAAGGTACGCGATAGCGAACCCAGGAAAATCTCTATCAGGTGCCTACGTAAGGAGTCTTCGCGCAGGCTGTTGCCTTTTCTCCATCGAGTAGACAGTAGCCACCAAATCCGAGTAACCGATATTATTATAGCATGTTACATCCTTGTATGTAAATATTTTTCCATTCTAAAAACTAAACGTTAGACAACGTACAAACACAGGCTAGAAATTGTATTAGATTGTCGATAGCAAAAGTTCAGTTTTCATACAAACCTTTAGTGCATTAGATTACTTTTCGTATTATAGTTCACTGTATACTTTACGCGACAGCAAGATGGAACGCAAAACATGGGTAACACAGTCGAGATATTGATTTGTTCCGCCAGGGAAGATGAACGTTTTCTGAACATGCTGCTCACCGCATTGGCAGGACCCCTGAAGCCACTTCAGCAAAAAAAGCTTGTTAGTCTCTGGCATCAGCGTGATACTTCGCCGGGAGGCTTTATTGAGCAAGAGTTTCAAAGTCACCTGCAAAATGCAAAAATTATTCTCTTGCTTATTAGTTCAGATTTTATGAGCATGGACTTTTGTGATGGTCACGATATGCAACGCCTCATGCGGCAACATAAGGCAGGTGAGGTTCGCGTTATCCCTATCCTGCTCCGTGAAACCTATTGGGAAACAGCACCTTTTGGGATGCTTCAGCCTCTCCCAGACAACGGCCAGGCCGTGAATAGCTGGGGGAATAAAGATAGAGCTTTTCTGAATACCGCCAAGGGCGTAAAGAAAATAGTTGATGAGTTCCTTTCTCTTCCGCCGACGGAACCAGGAACCAGAAATGGGGGAAATTCCATGACAGAGGATCTTTCCAGGCCGCACACTTCTGATCAACAGCCATCTTCAACTAACGCAGAGCAACCACGAACGGAACCCAATGAATCAGACGTGCAACCTGCACCGGAACCATATAACGGTATGGCGAATTATTGGGGGGTCATAGTGGGCGTTGGAGAATATGAAGACTCAGCCTATGCTCCCCTACCCACATGTAGAGAGGATGCAAAAGCGTTGGCCAGGCAATTGACCAGTTGTGGCTATGGCTCAAACCATATTCGCTTGCTTGTTGATGGCGGCAAAGATAAGGATCCATTCATACGACAACTCATGGGAGACAATAGCAGACTGAGCAAACCAACGAAGGGTAATATCATTGAAACGTTGGAGACCGTTGCAAAAAGGACAAAACCCGAAGATCTCCTTCTTTTTTACCATACCGGTCATGGTTGCCAGGAGAAGCAAGAGAGCTATCTTGTCTCCTATGATGGACGTTCTCAAGCGCTACAACATACAGCAGTACCTATCGCCATCATAAAAGATATAATGCACAAGGCACCGGCACAGAAGAAGGTGATTATCTTGGATGCCTGCCGTGCAGATGTTACTTCAAATAGTATGAGGGCACCTCAACCCATGCCTCTCGCATTTATTGAGCGCGTTTTTGAGCAAGCAAAGGGCCTCGTCATCCTCACATCCTGCGGCGCTGAGGAGAATAGCTATGTGTGGGAAGAGAAACGACGCAGCGTCTTTACCTACTATCTGCTGCAAGCACTGCAAAACGGCAACGCTGATTTCAATGGGAAAGATCGCATTTCGGCAAATGACCTTTATCACTACATCCGCAATGGTGTGACACGCTGGGCAACGCTCAATAATCGTTTTCAAGATCCTTGTATTAATGTGGATGGGCAGGGTGACATCGTTGTTGCATACTATCTGCCAGAGCCCTTGATCTCTGCCTCCAATACACTCTCTCCTGCAAAATATGCCCCGGTTGTCTCCGCCCCACGAGTCAATGCGCTCTCCTGGAGGGAGCTTGAGGCGATCACAATCCAGGGTGAGCACTATGTGTTTGAGCATGCAACCGTTCGCGAAACCCCAATAGGCGATGATCGCGCAACGTTACGCGAGGCTCGCGTGCGGCATGTGAGAACAAACCATCTCCTCCAGCTAAAACAGGCTCATATTGTTGACCAGACTGGAGATGCCATAATCTTGCAGAAGATCCTTAAGAGAGAATACCAGATGCTCGCAGAGCTGGCGGAGAACGGACCCCTCGATTTTCCATCGCTATTTTCGCTTCTTAATCCTGAGAAAGAGCCAGATTTTACATTTGCGTATACATTGGTGGATGGTACGACCCTGGCTCAGGCTTTTAGAGAGTCAAACGGAATGAGGGATGAATCTTCAATTAAACATCTTCTTCAGAGCGCATTGCCACTCTGTGAAACATTAAGCGTTTTACATAAAAAGGGTTGGTCCCACCGCCGCTTATCTCTGGATAGTATCGTGCTCTTTCAAGAGCAATACTTCAGGGTACTGGACGTAGGATTAGCAGCCCGTAAACCCGCAAAAGGTGAGATACTGGACCAGTATCGTCTGGCCCCAGAACAAGATAAGAAAAATTCAGATATCGAAGCAAAGCCGGGGCCAGCGACCGATATTTATCAACTCGGTCGGATACTCTATCGTCTCCTCACAGGTCGCACTTACTCATCAGGAGCACTGTTACACTTTCATAATAAGGCAGTCTCCCCACAACTCGATGAAACCATCATACGAGCTGTTGCTCGTCAGCCGACGGAGCGATGGCCTGATATGGAGGCATTTTCAACGGCGCTCAGGCAGAGCATGGAGTGAAGTTATCGTTCCCGGAGGCTACGTTGCCAATCCTGGACCTCGTGGTCGTATTCGTAACCAGTAAAGGCTTCAAATTCACGGACAAGCTGACCTAATTTGGATCGGGACAGCGTTGAGAGCGTCCGAATCTTTGGATGAAAGCGGTCCATCCACGCCAGGAACTCCGCCATGAGCCACGAAGGGATAGGATGAGGAGCTTTTGATGAAGGATCATAACTGATATCTTCATCCGAAAAGATATTTTCATCCTTGTCATCAAAATATTTGTTATCGTCCATTTATGCCCTCGAATAGATATAATGCTATATACAACCAACAAACATATGGTAGTATACTTATTTTTCTTTGTTCTTTCAACTTGCCTTATCCATTTTTCGTTCTGTGTTGAAGGTATGAGACAACATATAAGGAGGACATAATTATGGGCGATACACATGATCCTTATAGCTCACATCCCCGTGAGCAGCCTTCCCGCGATGATCCGCAGGCGCCAAAAGATCCTTTGTGGCCATACCTTGGTGATTGGTCATCATTACAAAATGGAACAACGTATAGACAATTAATGCAGGAATTTTTCGAACGAGGAATCAGGCCTCAAATCAGCCAGGAGTTGCCGCTAGAAGATCCGCTCGCAAGATACAAGAATATCCCGTTACACGCCCGTTTTCTTTACACCTCGATGGATTCGCTTGTCGAATACTGTATTCTAAAACACTATACGACGCTTAAAGGTCTGTCACGCGACAGATGCGATATTTATCTGAGTCTTGAACAATTCATCAATCCAGTGGAGACGTTCGATTACCTTGACCACTCACCAGTTTTAAAACAATCGGGCGTCTACATTGGCTATAACGACCTGCCAGGCATGTTCTTCTGGAATCGGCAGTGGGAAGGAGAATACATTTCTTTTAGACCCCATATGACTGAAGAAGGGATCAATATGACCTTGCTCTGCGTTTTTCAAGAGATCCGGGAGGATGCCACTCTTAATGCAGTGAGGCGCATCAAACAAAACCTGGAGAAAGATTGACCTTCTATGTTCGTAAGCATGAATGTGATGTGATGTGATAGTTCCCATACAGGCATGATAAAGAGGCACCTTGCACATTGTCTGAGTATCTTGCGTTTTATCAGACCCAGCGTGATACCCTTTTGCGTGAGCGTGGGAGCATTGATCAGGGTTATCCTGCTTCAATTGCTACTACCTGGTCTCTCTCATTTGAAAAAGTTCGGCACGCCAATCTCGCCTCGACTGAACTTCTCAACTTCTGCGCGTTTCTTGCCCCTGATACTATCTCTACAACCATGATTGTACAGGGAGCACAACACCTCCCACTCATTTTGCAAAATGTGGTCATACATCCTCCCCAATATGATCAAACAATTGCCCCGCTCCTGGCCTATTCTCTTATTGGTCGCAACGAACATGAGAAACTCTCTATACACCGTTTGGTGCAAACCATACTGCAAAATACTCTTGCAGAGCACGAGCAGGAAATATGGACGGAGCAGACTGTCGCCGTTCTAAACACGGTTTTCCCCAATCTAGAGGATTACACCACCTGGAACCAATGTGAGGAACTAGTGCCACATATACTCATCCGTTCGCGTGGCATGCTCCAGAATGAACCAGTGGCGCTCTTACTTGCCAGAACTATACGCTATCTCCTATTACGGGCTCAACCCATGCAGGCTGAGCCGCTTGCCCGGCAAGTCTTACGCATTCGAGAACAAATCCTGGGTCCTGAGCACATTGAAGTGGCCGATGCGCTCAACAGGTTGGCAGAAACTTGTAGGGAACAAAACAAATATGCAGAGGCTGAGCCGCTCTATCAAAGGGCACTGTTGCTTGCCGAGCGCGACAGCTCTCATGAACTCCTTACTGCTACTATCCTGAATAATCTGGCAATTTGTCTCAAAATGCGACGCAAATATACGGAAGCGGAGCGATACTACCAGCGAGCTATAGAGCAATATACGAAAATATATGGCCCAGATCATCCTCGTGTTGCCGAAGTACATGCCAATCTGGGCATTTTTTATTCTCAGGTGCTGAGCAGGTCTATCGAAGCGGAGCAATCTTTGAAGGAGGCTCTGCGTATCCAGGAAAACGGAGCGGAACAAATCCTGGAACCGAATCATCCTTATGTCGCAGTATCACTGAATATCCTGGCCAATCTTCATTTTGATCAACAGCAGTATGGAGAAGCTGAACAATTCTATCGGCAATCAGTGAATATTCATCAACTCGTTTCTGGACCGCATTCTCTCAACGTATCCTATCCTCTCCAAGGCTTGGCCTACCTTTACCTGAGCCAGGAGAGGTATGCAGAGGCAAAAATCCTCTTTTGCAGGTTTTACACATATGGGAACAAGCCAGAGGGTTTAATCATCCCTCTCTCTCTGATCTTCTGGATAACCTTGCCTCTTGTTGCTCCGTGCAGGGTGAATTGGTCGAGGCCGAGCATTTCTCGGAGAGAGCACGTAGTATTCGCGCCCATGTACCTGAAACCGTGGAGGCAATACTCACGTTCCGATGAGCGTAAGCAAGCAACCATTGTCGGAGCGTACTGGGACGGGACTATTGCCCCCACTGTCTGAAAGCTCCTAACCTGGATCTAACAAACGATGTATGGCAATCGAAACATTCGTAGTCTCGATTGCCAATGGCTCTCAATTGCCAGATGGTCATCCCTTTCAATTTCCGCATACCCCGAAACTTTAGGGATAATGGTATACTACAAGCAAAAATAGTCTCGTGGGAGTTGAATATTTCCAGCATGATACCGTCTCAAAACACAATCAACGTCTTTCTTTCCTCCGTCCCAGAAGATGAAGATTTTCTCCGACACCTGGAAAAGCATCTCAGTACGCTCCAGCGCAACGGCCTCATCACCCTCTGGAGTCAACGTCTGGTTGTCCCTGGCGTTGATTGGGCTAAAGAGGTCGATCAACTCATAGAGCAGGCATCCATTATTCTCTTGCTGGTGAGTCCTGACTTCCTGGCCTCCGAGTATTGTCATGAGGTTGAAGTGAAACGTGCCCTGGAATTGCAAGAAACGGGTCAGGCACATGTCATTCCTGTTCTTTTGCGTCCCGCTGATTGGAAGGATACGCCGTTTGGACACTTGTCGCCCTTACCAGATGATGGAAAAGCGATCGCCACCTGGCCCAATCAAGATGAGGCATTTCTGCAGGTGATAGAGGGCATCAAAAAAGTTCTTCGCAATCGCCAATTAGATCATGTCAAGCAATCTGGCGACCGCACTCCGCAACCATCACCCATTTCTCCAAAACCTCAACCTTTTCCGCTTGTATGGAATGTTCCGTATCGTTATCCTGCAATACTGACCGGTCGGGATCAGCTCATTGAGCACATTTTTGCAGGTTTTCGCGCAGACCCTTTCTCCGGCAATATCCCCATTCAATCGCTCACGGGCCTGGGTGGACTCGGCAAAACACAGACAGCAGTCGCATATGCCTATCGCTATCGCAAACACTATCAAATGGTTCTTTGGATCAGAGCTGATACCGAGGGCGATCTTGTCACGAACTTTACAGAGATCGCACTGAAACAGCTCCATATGTCTGTCACTAAGGCACAACAACCAGAGAACTTGCATGCCGCTATCCAGGAGTGGCTACGCACCACTACCGATTGGTTGCTGATTCTCGATAATGCCGATACCCTCCCTCTCGTCGAGCCATTTCTGCCAAATTTTGCGGGAGGACATCTACTGCTGACCTCACGTGCGACGGCAATGGACACGCTCGCGCAGCCACACGCCCTGACCCCGCTCTCTCCCGATGATGGGGCACTGTGTATTCTGCGTCGGGCAAGCTACATTCCCTGGAGTGGTCAGTTGCGCGATGCTCCCTCCCCTGCAAGCGTGAAGGCAGCGCAAGAACTTTCTCAATTGATGGGTGGACTTCCTCTGGCATTAGAGCAGGCCGGAGCCTATATCGAAACCACGGGCAGGGGCGTGGGCGGCTATCTTGAACTCTATAAACAGTATCGACCAGAGATTCAGCAGCACTCTTATGGAGACGTTCGTAGCTATCGGGAAGCCGTTGCCTTTGCCTGGACGATTGCGCGTGAGGCCGTCGAACTCGAAAGCCCAGCGGCCCTTGAACTCCTGCACTTATGCGCGTATCTAGCTCCGGATGGCATTCCGTATGCCCTCTTCCCAAAGGATGCACGCATTCTCGGGCTAGTCCTGGGACCAGTTGCAGCGGTTCCGTTGCGCCTGGATCAGGCCATCACAC
>JACDAE010000046.1 GCA_013695595.1 Ktedonobacteraceae bacterium
GGGCCACCGCCTGCTTCCCAATGAACGCCGTCCCCAGGCTCCACGGGCAGTGGCCAGCACATGCCCCTACGCCAGAAGTTCATGGGGACGCAATGATGTTTGACAGCGCACCACCCCATTACGCATCCCAATATGAATATCAACCCGCGCTGGCGTAGGGGCGCAGTTCACAAGCCCGTTTCTACCCGGTTCCTATTATTTTGAAGGAAATGTGAGCAGTGTAATCGCTATTTTTTCACGTAAACCGCTATTCTTTTGGAGCTGATTCATCCACTGATCAGCATATGCAGGACTGATATCACCTCTACTCGTTGCTTGCTGGAGGATTGTATTAAAGGCACTCATCTCAGATTTCTCTAAAGCGCCTGTGGAGACTCCCTGTTCAGCCGCAATATTATTGAGGTTACCACCATCCTTCAACTTTGCCAGTAATTGTTGCTGTGTCAGATGCAAGGTAACGGCGAGAGTCTTTTGCATAAGAGCTGCATAATCTGGCCCGACTGGAAAGTTCTCAGTGCTGGCAGGTGCAACGGCACTTTGAACACTTTTTGAGGTAGTGTTGAAATTTGCCTGCGATCCGTACATTACACTCAGGCAACCGAAGCTGAAAAACACAAGGGCAACAACAATGATAGCAGCCCACCAGCCCTTATGAGACGGACGATGTAGACGATAACTTGTAACCTTTTCATGGCGTGAAGGCGTAATCTCGGCATATTCAGCAGAGGAATCCTCATGGGATGTCGCGTTATGGGGCACGTATTGACCTGCCGCATACGCCTGTGCCTGTTCGTTTACTACATGCGGGCGTGTTCCACTATATTCCATATATGCGCCGCTCCATTCGGAGGGGGGGATGTTTTCAGATGTGAGACCGTTGCTTTTCCCATTGCGACGAGTTGGATCATAGAGTTCGTTATGCATTGGTGTTTCCTCTCTTAATTGTCCATATAAGTCAGATGAAGTGTGATCGTTCTGTTGCAGAACAAAGCTGGCGGCCTCGCGTACCGAGCCATCTTTGTCGTGCAGGGCTGCCATTAAAACTTCTCTGGGTACACGCGCTCCCTGTTTTGCGAGCGCGAATACCGCTACTTCACGTACGTGCCAGTCTGTATCGTGTAAGGCTTCTATCAACCAATGAAGAGGCATATGCTTGCTTATCATGCTGAGTGCATGGATCGTTGTGGCACGCACGGTCGCATCTTCATCTTGCAACAAGGGTGAGAGCAGGTCGATGGAGACGGGATAATCTAGCTTCTCCAACGTATGCAGGGCCATGGTGCGATCCTGCCAGGCTGGCGAGTGTAATTGTAAGAGCACATCATCGAGAGACGGTGTAGATGGAGTCCGCTCAGGTGAAAGTTCTAGATTGTGCAGGATAGTGAATAGAAGGGAAGAGGGAGGCTCAGGGTGCTCTGGTTCCTCATTCCCTGCGGTTCTATCCTGCTTAGACTGCCATTCGTTCTCGTTGTTTTGCATAGTGGCCTCTCACCTGGCTATAGTCTGGTCTTATCGGCGGTTTTGCGTAAGAGCTGCGTACCACGATGCACGTTTGATTTGACGGTGCCAACGGGTAGTTGCAGCAGTTCCGCGATTTCACGATAACTCAGTTCTGCGAAATAATAGCAACTGACGGCGCTACGATAGTGTTCTGGGAGGCGAGAGATCATAACTTCCAGGTTGCGTCGATCTTCGCGATCCTCCAGTACCTTTTCTGGTTGTTCGTCCTCATTGTCTTCTATTTCGCAATGGACACTTTCCTCTGAAGTATCCAGGGGCGTGTACTGGATACGTGCTTTATTACTACTTTGACGATAGAAGATATGCAGGGTGATCTTATAGAGCCACGGTTGTATCTTCATAAAGCGTATGCGCTCGGCAGGATATGTTTTCAGGGCGTGATAGGCGCGAATAAATGTTTCTTGCACAATATCTTCCGCGTCCTGAGGGCTGCCGGTCTGTCGAAGGGCAAACGCATAGAGCTGTTGTTGAGTATTCAACACCAGTTGTGGGAAATAGCGATCCAGGTTGGTCGCCAGTTGGTCTAGCAGATCTGGAAGCTGTTCACCTGATGACTCCATATCGTCCTTTTCAGCGCTGATTTTTTGCTCTTCTATAAGATAGAATACAAAAAAAACCGTTGGGGTTGCAGATTATCCCAACGGTTTTTTCATCGTTCAGCTTCCTACTCAAGGATGCGATTGTGTGGCCGATGTCCGATATTCAAATGGCGTACACGGCGTACGACAGGATTTCTCATCAGCGTGCCAGAAACAAGTTTCTTTGAAATGGCTGGACGAATGCGACGGATGCGTACTGCTGCACGCATGCGGCTGGAGAGCAGGCGCTTGCGGCGTTGTGAGAGTGGTGTTTGCCAGATGCCGATCTCGGTGCTGGCGGGTAAGTTGCCCAGGATGCAGGTTGCGATATCAAATGAAGCCATGGGACGACTGAGGTTTTTCGCGTTTTCCACGAAGAGACGCAGTTCAGATGAGCCTGGAATGACCAGACGACGCAGGGCATCGACGAGCGTTGCGGGGTCCATCGCGAGGACTCCTACCTTATTGCTCGTGACATAATCGATGTTACCTTCTTCTTGACCGGGGACATAGCCGCTCAATATGATAGGCAGGTGACAGGCCAGTGCCTCACAGATGGTGCCGGGGCCTGCTTTGGTGATGATCACGTCTGCGGTATGCATGATTTCGGGCATGTTCTGCACAAAGCCGAAAATGGTTGCGTTGACATGCAGTGAGGCGCGGGTCCGTTGTAAGTGCGTATAGAGCCTTTTGTTGCGTCCGGTGACCACCAGCAACTGGACTGGCAGACGAGCCTGCGAGATGGCACGTACGGCAGCTTGCAGACCACCCGCACCGTCTCCACCGCCGATGAGTAAGATGACTGGCAGGCCAGATGTGAGTCCAAATTTCTGCTGCAAACGTTCTTTCTCATCAACTTTAAGCGTAAATTTAGGATCGATGGGCATCCCCAGCATATGCACCCGTTTGGCATCCAGGCCGCGCTTCAAATAGAGTTTTTTCGCCTGTTCCGTTGGTACAATATAGGTATCGACGCCCGGCGCGAACCAGGCATAGTGAACGCTTACCAGATCGGTGACAACGGTCAGGAAAGGGATATGTAGGCCCAGTTCTTGCAGTGCATGGACCGTCACGTGGTTCAGCATGGGATGGATAGAGACAATAATGTCGGGCTGCACCGTTGTGAAGAGGCGTAAAAGTCCATTCATAATCATCGGTGTCGCAATCGTCTTCACTGCGTTGACGGTTGTCGCATGATTACTTTGCCGAAAGACCTCTCCGTACAGCTTCGGATTGTAGCGAATCGTTGGCCCATAGAGTTTGGCTGCTTCACGCAAGGGAAAGTGGCTATATTCCTCAAACACGTCGACGATCTCGATCCGATAGTTTGCAGGGGACGGGCGTATTGTATCATCAGCGCCGTTGGCCTGAACATCAGATGCACACTCCTCGTGTTGAAGCCATTCTTCCTGCTGCCGCTGTGAAATTATTTTAATGGCGTTGCTGATGGCATTCGCGGCACTTCGATGCCCGGCACCTGTATCAGCAATCAGAAATAAAATTGTTTGCTGTCTTGCGTTACCCAGAACTCACCCCCGGTATGCTAGTAATAAAAAGGGATAAAGGGTTCCCTATGGGTCCCTTTATCCCTCTAGTATACACCGCACTGCTTACTCATCTTGTAGATTAAAGCGTTTGCGGAAACGGTCGACGCGACCGGCTGAGTCGAGAAGACGCTGCTGACCAGTAAAGAAGGGGTGACATTTTGAACAAACGTCAACCTTGAGTACAGGTTTTACGCTGAGCGTCTGAAAGCTATTGCCACAGGCGCAGCTTACTGTGGACTCTACATAATTTGGATGGATTCCTTGTTTCATTGTTACTCCCAAGAGATATCAACAGCTAGATCTGTTTAGCGTTGAGTTGCGAATTCGGAACGAGATTGAGCGATGCCTCGTCCAACAAAAAGTGTTTACAATGCAAACACGATTGTACATGCCTGAGCACGCTACGTCAAGATGTTTTGCGCCTGGTACCGGATCTCACCTCGTAACCAGTTTTTATTGTTTTCATTGTACCATAGATAACAAGAAAGAAGATGTTTTTATGCCCGCAAAAAAAGAGAAATGCCCACACCCCCAAAATGTTGCATATGGAGTTCACACTATCCGTAAAGTACTATGCCAGAGCAGAAAAGTGACTGGTCATAAGATAGAAAGATGTTATAATATGATCAGTAAATTTCAGGTGGTATTTATCAGGAGTTTTAATTGAGCACTCGCATACCATCCCTCTCCAGGTACCGTGTAGCAGCAGTCCAATACGAACCTACTCTGGGCGAGAAGGAAAAAAATGTTCGGGATCTTCTCAGGTTAACTGAAGAGGCGGCCCAACATGATGCACGTCTTATTGTCTTGCCCGAAATGGCAACGACCGGTTATTGTTGGACTTCGCGCGAAGAGATTGCGCCCTACACGGAGTCACTGCCCGGTCCCACTACTGAGCGCTTTCAAGCTCTGGCAACCCGCTATGGGTGCTTCATTGCTTTGGGGCTACCAGAGGTCGATCCGGAGACGGATGTCTATTATAATAGTATGATTCTATTGGGACCTGAGGGTACAGTCGGAATCTACCGCAAAATTCATTCCTATATCTCCGAGCCACGCTGGGCACGCGACGGAGATCTGGGGATTCCCGTCTGGGATACGCCTATTGGTCGTCTGAGTGGGCTGATCTGTATGGATGCGATGTACTTTGAGGCCGTTCGCATCCCGGCCTTGCATGATGTGGATGTGCTCCTTTTCCCAACCAACTGGCTCGATGAAAAGTGCCCCAGTTCCTGGTGGATGACGCGTGCTTTTGAAAATGGCATCTATCTTATCGCCGCGAATCGGTATGGCAATGAACGGGGCGTGCAATTCACGGGTGGTAGCTGTATTATAGACCCGGATGGATCGATACAGGCATATCGAGATAATGATGAAGGCATCGTGTATGGTGAGGTTGATCTGGAGCGTGCACGCGATAAGCGTTGGGGTTCCGATCTTCTTATGGGCGGCCATCGCTTCGCTGATCGCGTGCCATCTGCATACACAGCTCTGGTGCAGAATACGTATTTATGGGAACCTCTACGCTATCACGGACTCTACGATCTTGGTGAGTTGCCTGAGGGCCAACTTTCTTGCGCAGGGATTGTGCAGATGGACATGCAGGAATTCCCTCTACAGTCAAGCGAGGGGATTTTGCAGGCGTTGTCCGACATGGTGCGAACTGCCATAAGCCATAGTGAGCCTGCTCGCCCGGATGTTCTTGTTTTGCCAGAATTGCTGCTACCCGGCCCTCTTCCCAGCCTCAATCAAGGCATACTCACCCCTGAGACTATTTCCACACACTTTCGGCAGGGCGCAATAACGGTGCCAGGATTGGAGGTAGAGATGCTGGTTGCGCTCGCCGATGAGTTACAGATCAGTATGGTTGTTGGGGTTGCTGAGCGCTTAGGGGATGCCTATTACAACACGGTGTTGCTCATTGATCCTGAAGGCGTGTATGGGATCTATCGTAAATTGCATCTTACTCCCCTGGATCGGCTATGGGCAACTCCTGGTAACCTGGGCCTGCAAACCTTTGATACTCCCACGGGCCGTATCGGATTGGCGACGGGGTACGATGTGCTTTTCCCTGAGACGTTGCGTGTCCTGGCCGGTAAAGGTGCAGACCTGGTCTGTGCGCCAGCTTTTCTGGATTTCCCTCCTCCCATCGGGCTTGCTGCATCCTACATCAAAAATGCTAACCAGGTGGATGGCGATGAGTATGACGCGTTGCACCATATCATCTGGCGTATACGAGCTGCTGAGAACAACGTGTATCTTGCGATGGCGAATTGGAAGGGAAGTCGGGGCACCCTGGCTTCGAATGGATTCAGCGGTATCTATTCTCCTAACAGTGGGAATGCTCCACTCTCAGAGGTCGTTGCTGAAGAGGATGATCTGGGTTTAATGATGATGACGATCGACACACGTGAGCAGCGTACGGGAAGGCGCACTACACGCATGTTGGAGTATAGCCCCGGCAATATGACTGGCTCGCTTACCGGGGAACTGGCATATGACATCTATGATAGTATTCCTGGCAATGCTGTGCGCGGCAAACCATTTTTGCGCAAACGACAACCGTTCTGGTATTTAGAGTTGGTACGTAGGAAGGTATAGTTATCCAATGAGTACACGTGAGTAAGATCTCCATGCGATCTATCACTGGTAATAAATTAACTCGTGTCTATCTAGAACGACCTGCACGCGACAATTATGTTGCAATAGTATTGACAGTCACTATTGTTATCTTTAGCATCTTCTGGCTTGTCTTTAATATTGGTAGTGATAGTGGTACTATTCTTTATACGCAGGCCATGTATGGCATCGCGGCCTTTCTAGGTGCTTTCTGGGCATTTCGGACGGCCTATATGGCGTGCTATGGACCTGTGCGTCTGGAACGGCAACATCAACTTGCCTGGTTGCTGATCGGATTGGCTCTATCCACCAATTTGTGTGGCCGCATTTTGCATCTTGTTATGATATCGCAAGGGTATAATACATTTCCAGATTTTGGAGATATTTTCTTTAATCTGTTCTACCCCTTCGCCTCGCTCGCAATTTTACTCATGCCTTCCAGCATCCGCTTTCGCAAGCGCATCTGCCTTGATATTTTGACCGCCACGCTGAGCTTACTGGGTGCCTGGTGGTTTTTTATGATTGGTCCGATGCTACTTTCAGAGAGCGCTAACTTGCATAATAGTGTAGATCTCTTGCTGGCTGCTGTGCGCCTGGGCTATTTTTTCTGGGATATTTTGCTGGGCCTGACGGCTATTTTGTTTTTCCTGCATCAAAGGCGGCAGACGTTCTCGCCCGCACTTTTGTTACTCGGCGTTGCTCTGCTGCTCAAGATTTTTGGCGATCTGGTTTTTGGCTACAGCACTATTTTCCATGTATATCACCCTGGCATGTTGCTGGTTGACCCTGTTCGTTATGCAAGCTACCTGTTGATGGGCCTGGCTGGTTTGTACCAGTATGCTGGATTGGCGCGTAAACAATATACCGACCTCATGAACACGTTGCCAAATGCGGGTGGCAATGCGCTAACTCCTATGCAATCGGGCATCAGGCAAAGCTTTCTGGAGCGGCGTATCTTTGGATTACTGATCCACCTTCCCATGACGCTTTTACTCGTTTTGACCGTTTGTGGCGAAATTGTACGGCATGATCTCACCTCAACTGGCCTCGTTATACTGACCGCTGTAGTCGGAGTCTTGATGACTGCTCGTTACATGTTGGCAAATTATGAAAACGAAGTACTCTTGCTAGAGCGCGAACAACGCCATCATGAATCTGAGCAACTGCGTCATCTGATGACACAGCTTACAGAGATTCTCAATGAGGAACATTTGCGTAAGCGTATCGTGAGTATGGTGATAGGCGAGCTGGATTTTGATGCAGTAATGCTTCTGCTTCTCGAAGATATGCAACTGACGGAGCATCCTGAGATCCAGGTGTATGTGGCAGCAAAGTCAAGCACGGAGAGGCCAAACTGGGGTTTTCAAGGTGAGAATTTTCTAGAACAGCTTGCCTTTAGCGGGAAAGTGCATGAGATAGATTGGGAAGATCAACTCCAGGTTCCACCTGAGATACGTCTCTGGTGTCAAGAACAGAACATTAGCACTATGGTTTTTGTGTCTCTCACGTATCAAGGTCGTGTATTGGGTAGTCTGGGCGTGATGCGCAGGAGCAAAGCCCATCTCAGTCGTCATGATGTCTCGCTGCTCATGAAATACGCTGAGCAGGTCACGGCTGTTATTGAGCATGCGCATCTCTATAATGAGGCACGTGAGCATGAAAAATTTTCACGTGCGATGGCGACCATTGCGACCCGTCTGAATGCAGCAGTCGTAGAGCCCGCTGAGATCGGTCTGGTGATCTGCAAGGAGGGTGCAAATATTCTGCATGCCGATTACGCCTTCTTGTATAGAGCATCCGATGGAAGGCATCTGAAGCCGCTCGCAGCCTATATGCGCGACCTGGATTCTCCGTTACCGTTAGAAGAGTGGCCTGTGATCCATAGCTATGAATACGAGGCACAGGCGCTGCATGCATTACAGCCTGTGTTGCTGCACATTCCGCAGGAAGATCTCATGCAGAAGCAGGGCATCCAGTATCTCACGTTGCCCAAAACGGAACTATCGACGCGTAAAAGTGTGAAGCTAACTTCTGCGCGCAATACAGGCGCTTATAGCACGCTTTCTTTGCGTGTACGCCTGGCCCAGTATTATATCCAGACGGTCATTCTTGCCCCTATCGTCTCTCAGAGCGAGCCTATCGGTCTGTTGATCTTCGCGCGTTCGCAGCCGCCGGGTGTGACCGACAAACGCCCCTTCACCAATGCTGATCTGCCACAGACGCAAGATTTTGTCGAGCAGGCAGCCGTTCCCTTTATTAATGCGCAGCTCTACCAGGATCTGCAAATGGCGCATCAGCGCCTGCAAGAGCTGGATCAATTGAAGGATCAATTTATGGTAACGGCCTCGCATGAACTGCGTACGCCGCTGACGGCTGTGCAGGGATATATTGAATTGCTGGCCCAATTTGATGAGCAGTTGCCGGGGGAGCAGAGGCGCGATTTCTTGCAGAAGGCCCGTCGTGGTTGTGATGAACTGGTTGTGCTACTCGGTAATGTGATGGATGCCAGCCGTTTAGAGATTGAGGCAGGCATAAGGCCAGCTCTGCTCAAGCGTGTTTCGTTGCAGGAGACGGTCGAAAGTATTATGATGCTGATCGAGCCACAGGTTAAGCAAGAGCAGCGCGAAGTGTACATTCATATTCAGCCGCGCCTCTTTGCTATTGCTGATCCGCCGCGCCTGCGCCAGGTGTTAATGAATATCAGTGTAAATGCTCTCAAGTACTCGCGGCCCCAGACGCCAGTGGCTTTTAGTGCGTATACGATGGTTGATCAGGATGAATCGTTCGTGGTGATCAGCATTTCAGACAAAGGCAAGGGAATTGCGCCACATGATCAGATCCATCTCTTCCAGCGTTTCGTGCGTCTGGAGAGCGATGTCAATAGCCCTGTACGTGGCTCTGGCCTGGGCCTCTACATCTCGCGCCGCTTGATTGAGGCGATGGGTGGCAAGATCTGGATCGAGAGCAAGGGCATCGCAGGCGAGGGGTCGACGTTCCATATTCGTTTGCCTGCTGCGATGTGAGTTTTGTTGGATGGAAAGCAAAGATAAAAAGACCTTGAACCAGATCTGGTTCAAGGTCTTTTAGATGGCAGGGGAGACAGGACTCGAACCTGCAACAACACGTTTTGGAGACGTGGACTCTACCATTGAGCTACTCCCCTAAGTATCAAAATGATAATAACAAAATCAGTAAAGTTTGTCAAGACCTTTATCCTCATCAACTTCCTTCTCTGCCACCCTTCGAACGCAAAAATGATGCCCCGAATATGATAAAAGCACGAAATATGGTATGAAACCCGATATATACCACTACCGTTTCGATAAGAAGAAGGAATGGTATAACAGTAGGGGTAAGGGGTGGGTG
>JACDAE010000065.1 GCA_013695595.1 Ktedonobacteraceae bacterium
TTCTTCGGCCTGGGCAACATCGCCAGAGAAACAATGAAAGACGCCACGCAAACCTTTTCCATGAGTTCGTAGCAGTTCAATGACATCATCATGAGAATCGCGTACGTGAATAATACAAGGCAAGTTACACGCACGAGCGAGCTGGAGATGAGCGCAAAAAACGGCTCGTTGCACATCGCGTGGCGAGAGCATGCGAAAGTAATCGAGACCAAACTCCCCAATTGCTACCACCTCTGGTTCCTGTGCCATGGTTTGTAATTGTATACCGAGCTCCTCAGTATAAGTGGTAGCATCGTGAGGATGGACGCCAACTCCGGCGAAGATCGTACCGGGATGCGCCTTAGCGAGTGCGAGCGCCGCGCGACTGGAAGCCAGGTCGGTACCGGGATCTACCATGCGAGTTATACCCCCCGCTATTGCTGCCTGGATAGTAGCTTCGCGATCAGCGTCAAAGCGAGAGGTATCGATGTGTGCGTGGCTATCGACGAGCACTACAATGTTCCTTTCCAAGAGATAGAAGGCAAAAGAAAAGGAGACAGAAAATATCTGTTTCTCTCTCCCAGTTTGATTAATTACTTGTAGTATAGACATAGTGCGTAGAGGTGTCAAATGATGCAAGGTAGGGACCAGCTCAAGCTGGTCCCTACCTTGGCCCGTATCCTGGCTTTGGAGGAGGGGAGCTAGAACTATGAATATTGAGAGATGCGCCCATGGGTTTCATGGAGTTCCGCCATGGTGGCTTCAATCTGCGCCTGAATGTCTTGTAACTGTTGTCGTGCTTCCTGAAGTTTTTTTTCGCGTTCCTTGATAGTCTGAAGCTGAGCTTCATGGTCTTTCGCAGCTTGTAATTGCGCTCTGGCATCTTGCAGTTGCTGCTGAGCGGCCTGGAGTTGCTCTTGAAGCTGCTGAAATTCATCGGCTGGTTCAGCGGTTGTCGTGCCAGAGGTAGAGTCGGGAGCCACAGCGTCAGAAGATGCAATGGGAGATGAGGAGTCAGAAGAAACATTCTCAGGTGGAGTCGTTTGTAGTTCAGGAGTTGTCTGATCTTCCGGTGTCGTGGTAGGAGTTGCATACTCGGAAGGAGTGGCCAGCACATCGGAAGTCGCAACAGGGGTGATGGCATCTGAATGAAGGGTCTGATCCTCAGGTGTTTCACTAGAAGGCACAGCATCCGAAGATGTGACGGAATCTTCAGGAGTTGTAGCAGGGGCTACATACTCCGAAGATGTAGTGTGATCGTTATAAACATCACCAGGGGTTACAGAATCCGAAGGAGTAGTCTGCGCATCGGAAGTCCTAACAGGGGTGACGGAATCCGCGGGAATAGTCCCATCTTCAGGCGTAACGGAATCTGAAGGAGTAGTCTGTTCATCGGTGCTTGCCTCGTTGGTTGAATGATAGCCTGGAGTAAGGGGCTGAGTAGGTTGATATTCAGGATTTTGATTGGTAGCGATTTGGTCAGGTTGAGTATCAGGTGTTGTTACCTCGGAATAGGGAGATGTTGCATTCTGGCTAGTAGACTGGAGTGGATAATTATCTGCGTCTGATGACTGTGATTGAGTCGTCCATTCAGATGATGCATGCTGTTCCTGCAACCCGGTGCCATCAATCGGATTAGCAGGTTGTTGAGCATAATCTGAGGATTGTTGGGTATATGGGGTTGCTGAAGAGCTACCAGTATGAGCGTTATAAGCGCCGTACTGATGTAATATAGTAAGTACTTCTTGTTCACGCCCTGAAGCTGAGACGGCAAGGATGGTATTGCCGTTCGTATGCTCACGAGAGTAGTATTGAGCATCTTCATTTGATAGGCCCATGTCGGTGAGATCGTTCGCAATAGTTCCACTGCTAGCACTCTGTCCTGTAAACAGACTTTTGAGATCAGCAAGAATACTCCCAGAGGTGCCGGGGGCAGAATAACGAACTTGCTCAGAAGTGAAACCAGCAGTATGAAGCGCATCGATGGCTTGTTCGGCCATGAGACGATCCTTAAAGATACCAACAACAGGTGAAGATGGTGTAACGGTCATGTGCTTGCTCCTTTGATTGCGACCATGCAAAACGTCAAGAGAAAAGAGTCTTCTAAGTTAGAGTTACGTAAATTTATTTATGTCTATACTTTTCACGGGAGGGAAGACAAAAAAGATGCATAATTGGTAGAGGTTACAGGTATGGGTGATATCCCTCTCTTGCTTCTATAATTATGTTAATTTGAGACAAAATTGCGACATATTGAAGATTGCAATTTGACAAAAGTAGAGTACTATTAGTTTGTGATCTCTTGTTTCTATACGTTTATACCTGAGAGTATTAATTATAATAACGTTCTTTATCATACCGAAGAAAGAACGGGCACCTCTTTTGAAAGGAAAATCTTTTTATGGTTGACAATGTCATGGCGATGGCTGCGACAAGTTCGATGCGTGAGCGTTCGGATGAGGTTGTGTTACGCCTACAAAATCTCACAAAGCAATATGGAAAACGACTTGCCGTAGACAATCTCAGCTTAAATATTCATCGTGGCGACGTTTTTGGTTTTCTTGGCCCTAATGGAGCGGGTAAAACGACCACTATCCGTATGGTTTTTGGTCTTATTACACCTACGGCGGGGAGTGTAGAGATTCTGGGAAAAGATGTTCTTCATCATCGTGCCGAAGTATTGCCGCGCGTTGGAGCGCTCATTGAAACACCTGCGCTCTATCTTTATATGTCTGGTCTTAATAATCTTAAGGCAGTTGCGGCGACCCTGGGTGGAGTACCTGCGAAACGGTATGATGCTATTCTGGAGCTTGTTGGACTCAAAGGGCGTGAGAAGGATCGTGTGCGTACCTATTCCCTGGGCATGAAGCAACGTCTTGGTCTGGCGATTGCTCTGTTGCAAGATCCCGAAGTGCTTATCCTGGATGAGCCCGCTAACGGACTTGATCCAGCCGGTATCGTGGAGATGCGCGATCTGATGCATCGTCTTGCCAGTGAAGGGAAGACCGTACTTATCTCCAGCCACCTGCTTACTGAGGTACAACAGATCTGTTCTCGTGTTGCGATTATTAACTTTGGGAAGTTGATTACGGAAACAACGATTGAAGATCTCACCCGTGGGCATGGCGAATACGAGGTTCAGGTTGAACGTGCACAGGAGGCTTTACAGCTTATTCTGCAACAACCGTGGGGACGGAGTGCTCATCTTAGTCAGAATGGGGCTATCATCACACCGACGCCGCAGGGGCGTGGTCGTGATCTCAATCTATTCCTGGGCCAGGCTGGTTTCGTTGTTGATACCCTTGCCCCGGCCACACATGATCTTGAGCAAGTTTTCTTACAATTGACCAGTTCCCAGGCAGGAGATGTAAAGTGAGTACAATTGCAACAAATCTCTCCACCGAGCAGCGCTCAGTCGCAGCCAGGCGTCCGCGTTTCTTTGGTATTGTGCGCGGTGAAATTTTTAAAGCAACGCGCATGTGGGGCATCTGGATCTCATTTGTGCTTATGTTGGGTGTCATTTTTCTGCCTTACTTGATAACGCTTACGGTCAAGTCGCAGGGAGATTTTCTGAAGAGCCAGCCGCTCCAATTTTTCTATGATTCGCTAGGGCAGAATCTTTTTGTGTTGCGTGTCTTCATCGGTTTTTTCTTGCTTATTCTGACGGCCAGCGTGTTTGGGCGTGAGTATCAGTTGGGAACAATTCGTATTCTGCTGGCACGCGGTGTTGGGCGTTTACAATTGCTGTTTGCCAAGTTGCTGGCTGTGATCGTGATTGCTCTTTTCGCTCTTGTTATTGGCCTTATACTTAATGTGCTCCTGCAAGCTTTGCAGATGACTGTGCTAGCAGGAAACTTCGACGGACTTAAAGCACTCAATGCAAATTTCTGGCACGATGCTGGCGTCTACCTACTTACAGTATTGATAAGTATGGGCGTAACGATTCTATTGACTGTTGCTCTGACTGCATTAGGACGCTCGTATGTGTTTGGCTTGAGTGCTTCATTGGCCTTTTTCCCGGCGGACAATATTGGTTCCGTGTTCATGCGCCTGGGCTACTCTCTCACACATAATGATTTCTGGAAAAATGCAACTGCGTACTTCCTGGGGCCAAATTTGAATGCGATGCCTGCCTCTATCATGCCAACGCATTTTGAGAATTTTGGTTCGGCTCCACTTATACCAGTGGATGGCACGCACACCCTTGTCGTTGCATTGGTCTATGGGGTCGTTTTTCTAGTAGCTGCAATTGTCTTAACCTGGAAACGCGACGTAAAAGAGTAAAATCTCTATATGAGTAAAGACGGGCTTGTAAACGGCACCCCTACACCATAGACGATCATTGTAGAAAAAGGATAATTTCCGCAAATCATGCCTATGGTGTAGGGGTGCCGTTTACAAACCCGCGTTCTCCCCATTATACCGATGTTCGCCTATTATACGATGTTAGACATCTTCGGGAACTGGCCCCATCTGGCGTGTCCAGATTTGGCGAGCGAATGTTCGGGCATCATGGTTAAATTGTTTATAGTGTGCAAAGTACTGGCAGACGCGTTCGACATCGCGCACCAGCAACGAGAATACATCTGAATTATGGTAGGGATCAACGGCCTGAGCGAAATCGATCAAGGTCACTTTTCCTTCACGATATAGGATGTTATATTCTGACAGATCGCCGTGGATGCGACCGTGTATCAGGGCAAGTTCGATATTATGGAGAATACACTCAAAGAGGGGTTGAATCTCTTCTTGTTCGAGTATCACATCGCTGAGCCGAGGTGCAGGTTGATCCTCTGTACCGATGTACTCCATCAAGACCGCGTTACCGATCTGCGCAAGCGGGCGTGGAACGTTGGCACCATGCTCGTACATGATGCGTTGCGTCTGATACTCGTACTCGATCCATGAAGCAACCTGGGCGGCGCGACCACGTTCGGTTTTGCGCGTGGCGGCACTACCACGACGACTATTGCCATGTTCGGCTTGACCCTCCTCATCGCGTTGCACGCGGCTATATCGATAAATGGCATCGTTGCGCAGGCTGCGGAACATACGTGGGCGATAAATCTTTGCCGCCAGAAACTCATAGTCCGTATCGGGATGGGCAGTACAGCAAAACACAGTTGCTTCCTTGCCGCTACTGACTTCGGAAACGATGTCCGTGATAAGTTTCTGGTCATACAGCGGTGTGAGCGACGAAAGTATCCAGGGAGCATCACGTCTTCCGGATAGAAACGTTGGTTGAAACGAAGGTTCCTGCCGCTGCTCAGCTTCTGGCTCGGAGTCGTATGCTTGCTGCTTGAGCCAGCGCTGTACTGCTGAACTTCCCTCATAGCTCGTTTTTTTCGTTGGTTTGACATTGCTGGCTTTCCGTAAAAGAGAGCGTTCGCGTGCGCCTGGCTTCATTTTTACGAATGTCGTGGTTTCTTCGGAATCGTCGTCAAAAAGTCTCTTCAAGAGAATTTACTCCTTCGAGCGGGTAGCTTTTATGCTGATAATATGCGTAAGGGTTTTACTGTCCTGATAGATTTTTGCCTGTTAGCTTCGGTATGATGCATAATTGAATGCAAAGCAAAAAGGGCAAAATGAACGTAACGATAGGGCAAGGACAGAAAAAATGGGAAGAAGTTGTTTTTGGAGATAATGGTACTGAAGAGCGTCAGGTTGAAGCAGACCTGCGGCCAGAAAAGGTGAACAATACATCACTGCAAGCTACAGATGTAAATGTATAGCAATGAATTGTCAGGGATAAGCGTTCATGAGCCAGATGGGTGTATACCTATGGACGCTAGATAATGAGCGTCGGACCCATAGTCATCGTAAACGCGGGTATAGGCCAGGGAATGCTTTAGGGAGTACCATACCCCTTGCAAACAACGGGTGTGACAAATCTTGACATAGTGTAAGCACCTCCAATAAATCATGTATTTAAAAAAGAGTAACATATTGTAGGGCAAAATGCAAGGGATGTGACGCGCTGAAATTTAGAGGTCTTTACTATCCAGCCAGATGGTGACCGGGCCATCATTCAGTAAATTTACTTCCATATGTGCACCAAATAGGCCTCCCTCGACAGGTATGCCGTAGGTAGCAATAGCCTCTTTGAACCGCTCTACCAACGGTTCTGCGATGGTGGGTAAAGCTGCCTCCGTAAAACTCGGACGGCGACCTCTACGGATATCAGCGTAAAGGGTAAATTGAGAGACGACGAGAGCTTGCCCGTTGACGTCGAGCAGTGAACGATTCATCTTCCCCTCATCATCGCCGAAGATGCGCATATGGACAATTTTATGTACAAGTGTTTTAACTAGATCTATGCTATCTTCCTGGCCTATACCAAGAAGTATCAGCAAACCTGGACCTATTTGACCGACAATCCGCTCGTCGACAGTGACGCTGGCATTACTGACGCGTTGTATGAGTACTCGCATATGTCCCCCAATTCTAGTAATTTCCAGATTATTTTAGCATATGAACCCGGTTAAGCGTATTGGAGAACGGATACAGATACAAAATATGACTTATGGGTTAACCGGAAAATTATATATCGGAAGAGCGTGTATATTGGTGTACTGCTTCATTGCTGAGATTTCTATCCAGGTCTCTGGGTTCACAAACATCAGGAGAAAATAAGGAAGAGCTTGAATGGTTCAACAGTCCTGTTTTACTGACAAAGTGAAACCTATTGTTGTAGTATTGTTCTAGAGCAGCTACAAATATGATGGAGTGTAAACAAGTACTGCATTCTGTCTAACGGCCTATTTGGATAATTATCCACGTCGAGAGCATAAAGAGTGTATGCGGTGCTCTCTGCCGAGGCAATTTATACCCAGAAGATTGATGATGCAATGGGTATCATCGATAGTGCATGAGGTGCTTCATGACTCCCCACCTCATAACAAAGTCGAAGAAGGAGAAGCTTCAAATGTTCAAACCGTTTTTTCGCCGTCAGATTTCCGTGATGATGTTAATGGTGTTAATGGTGTTAACATTCACCCTCGCTGCGTGCGGTGGTGATACAACATCTGCTGCATCGTCGGGCTCGGCCCAGACCGTCACCATTACAGAGACCACTGGCGGGAATGATGTGTATGCATTTGCCCCGACAACGTTAGCCATCAAAGCAGGCGACAGCGTAAAATGGGTCAACAATTCAGATGAAAACCATAAATTGGTCATTTCGCCAAATGGCCCTACCGCTACTACCGTGACCAAAAGCGGCTCAAATGACAACACCGGGACCGTGACCTTTTCTACTGCTGGAACCTACACCGTCACCAGCCAACTCGTAGACCGCCTCAAAGACGGACAACATACGCCCGACCCCGCTGATAGCAAAGCAACGATCACAATCACCGTCAGCTAAATGACGTTGCCCCTCGGTTCATAGAGAGTTGGTTGATACGCTATCTTCTCCTCGATCTATGGAAGAGGATATCAAGACATGAGTCATCGCGGACAGCAACACATTTGATTGTCTGTGATGGCTCATCTCTATGAATATATGATTTTACCACCAGTATCTTTGGCGCGCTAAGATCATAGAGAAGCTTTGGGAAGGGAAAAGAATGAGATGGATAACTCTCTTTTTGATCAGTGTGTTGGGCAGACGATAGGCAATTGTCGCATTGAGCAATTGGTGAGTCACGGACGTATGAGTGTCGTCTACCGTGCACAACAACTCCAATCCAGCCAACCAGTCGCTTTTGTCGTGTTTTATCTCCCTGAAACCATCTCCCCGCAGGCCATCCAGCAGTTTCGTACCCGATTTCAGCGTGAAGCGCCCGAATTGACGCATTTACGCCATCCGCATCTCCTGCCATTCCACGGGCATGGAGAATGGGAAGGCTGGCCCTATCTCATCACTCCTTATAGAACTGAAGGATCGCTCGTCATACGCATTAAACAACAAGGTCCTCAAGATCCTGCTCGTATCTTATATCTACTAGAACAGGTCATCGCTGGGTTAGAGTATGCTCATAGTAATGGGCAGATCCATGGAATGCTTACGCCGGCCAACTTGTTGCTCAACAAAGATGGATCGCTGGAGATCGCTGCGTTAGGATTGCAGCGTCTGGTGGAGCGCCGTGGTATTTTGTCTTGCGCGACCTCGTCCGAGTGGCAGAGTACGCTTACTGGTGAGCCGCTTTGTGCACCGAAATATCTGGCCCCTGAATATCAGCAAGGACATAAAGCTGATGTCCGCTCGGATGTTTATTCTCTTGGCGTGCTCCTGGTAGAATTACTTCAGGGCAGTCTCCTTGAGAAAAATATGCATCCTCAGCAGATTATAAAGCAGCTAGACCGGCGTTTACCGGCTCCCTTGCAGCGCGTCTTGTATCGTGCTCTGGCGGAAGATCCTGCCAGGCGTTTTCAGAATGTGAATGACGTGTTGACCGCTTATGCCGAGCATGCTGATGCGTTAGAGCCTGTCGAGATCGTAGAAACATTAGAGCCTGTCGAAACGGTAGAGAAATTTATAGTGGAAAGTCTGCCACAATCTTTTCCGATTAGATCTCTCCCAATTACACCTCTTCCACTATCGTCTTCTGCCCCCGATCTTGATTTGAAGATAGATGATGATCAGATACCTGCTAATGAATTCTGGATGGATACAGACTTTGCCCAAAAATGGTCACCTTCAGGAATACCATCGCCAGGAACGCCATTAGTAGCCTCTTCCCGTACCGATACATTTACGTCACCTCTTCAGATGCCTCCTGTACGCCTTTTGCAACCTCGTAAGATCAGCCGCCGTCGTACAACTGCCCTTCTGGCAGGGGGCCTGGTCGCAGGTATAGTCGGGATAGGCGGTATCAGTCTCGCGCAAAATCTCAGTACTGGAAAAGCACCTCAGACCGCCCAGGCCAACCTGCCAACGAATAGTGGACAGACTGCCCAGGCTCCCAATAGTGCAGTGGCGCTGGTTGATACCCGCCAGCCCGATCATCGGCAGCGTTTGCTTGTCCACCTGCCCGACGGGAATTTTATTGCCTACAAACAGGGATGTACGCATACGGGTGTGCTGGTGAATTATGATCCAAAGACGAAGCTGTTGGTCTGCCCTGCTCATGGAGCTATCTTCGATCCAGCTCAAGGTGGGAAAGTCATCAAGGGACCTGCAACGACTCCTTTGCCGCAGGTGGGGATTAAAATCAGTGGTTCTGGTGTGATCACACTTATATAAATGGTGTGATCACGGCTGTTGCCTGTTACTCTCATAGAGGACATCAAATAAAAGTGGATCTTTCCAATAGCATACAAACTGGAAGCAGGATAATTTTATTTTTGCCTATTGGACATGTCTTTTATAGTAATGATTTTATCGTTGCTGTTCATGAGAGGAAATTTAGCCATGAAAAATATTACGCAGGAAGCTCAAAATCTTATTGAACGCTATAATCTTGGTACTCCCACTGAAGCCTACAGAACAAGGATGGGTTTTACTCTTTTCTTCAGCCTCATTTTCATAATTATAGGGATGGCCTGGACCCTGGTTACAGCTTTTATCATAGATGGTCCTCTCTTCTTAATAGGACAATTGTCTGGGCAAACGACTAATCCGTCGCTCTCACATATTGATCCATCACTTTTACCGGGGCAAGCCACCAATTCATCCTTCTCGTTTGGTACAGACCCCTTTAGCATTGTTGATCTATTGAAGTATAGTTGAAAATGCCTAAAATGCTTAGTGTTTACCTATCCTCATTTCGCGATCTTTGTTCTTCTATCTTCCACTCAAGGAGGTTTTTAAGTTCATTGTAGTGGTCAAAAGGGAGATGCTTCTCATGTTGAAGTCTTCCTACTACAATTCCTGGAGCAATCCCTATTTTATGAGCAAATTCCTTAATCCCTTCTTTAGAACGACAAGGGTCACATGTTACAAATTGTTGCCATTGAGTAGGATCAATTAGAATATTCGCAGAGAATCTATTCGCATCCTCTTCGGCCTCTTGCGTATCTTTCTGATCTATCTCCAGGAAAACTTGTCGCTTTCCGTGTAGGAGGATGTGACCTGCCTCATGAAAGAATGTAAACCATAGATGGTCTTCAGTCTTATAATGCAGGCTCAGTTGGATTAATGCTTTTGTTGGGGTTAACCATTGTGTTGCCCCAAAAATCCCATTTTTAGGCAACTCTGGTACAAAAACGACCGCCACGCCAGCACTTGCACACAAACGGACTAATTTTCCACAGAAAAAGCTAACTGGTTTTACTGTCAGAGTGCGAATATGCCTTAAGACTTCACGAAATGTATCTGCATTATATGGTACACATTCAATCTTCTGAGCTTCTACCTCTCCTTGACGCAGCCAGGCTGTCACTGCTCCAAAATTGCTTTTGGGCGTTGTAGATTTACGATATGCAACAATTTTACTTTCCCAAATTGTTCGCCAGGCGTCTGGAGATGCTACACCAAAGAATTTCAGAGTTGCTGACACTTGCTCAATTTTGTTATTGCATAGAGGAAGCCAACCTCGACTCATCATTTCTTGCATTGGGAACTCTTTTAACCATTCAATATGGCTCTCGAAGCGTTGTTCTTCCGCCAGGCGGGCAAGAGTTTCTCGATAGTGTTGTTCTAGTTTTAACCAGAATGATGCGGGAATATGCAATACTTGCTCTAGCTGCAATGCTGTTTCAGCTGTAATCGCTGCTTTTGCTTGGATAATCTCATTAATTGTCTTAATGGGGCGGTCCATACGCCTTGCAAGCTCTGCCTGGGACATGCCTATTGTTTCTAATGTTTCTGCAAGTGTATCTCCAGGAGGAGAGGCATAATTCGGATGAAATTCATTGTGTATGGTGCTAGTCATGGTAATCCTCCACTCCAAGAATCTTGATTGCTGTTACATTTGTCCAATCCAGACCACCATCGAGTTTTCTCGGAATCGGGTCATTGGCAGGTTCAAAAATAAGCCGGTAAGGATGACCTGCATCTACGGCTAACATTCCTTCTCTGTTTCCCTTTAACTCGTGACATCTTGTTTGTGGTAGTGAGCGCAATTCTTCAAGATTTCCTGCTGCACCCATTTGGTAGAGGCGACGCGTAAGAAACTTTGCACGTTCACCGTACTTTTGCCTTAACTGAGACTCGCTATTGAACACCCTTGCTAGCTTCCCATTCTGAAAGAGAATATCCACCGCACTGGCCCCTCAACATAATATTAACCCTTAAGGTTAATATTATTATAACACACACAAGGATATATTTCAAAAAAAGAAATAAATTTATATTACACTTGCCTGTACTTTTACTGAGCCTCTCAATCGTTTTATATTTTTCCTTTTTGGACGTTTATATATTCAGCTTTGTAAAAGAAGGGAACTATGATGTTGGATTTTTTGCGCGATCAACTTTGGCAGTTCGTTGGTGTCGCTATTAGTGTAGTAAGCATCGTCGTCTCTATTATTTTTTCCCTCAAACAGCGAGCACGTAAAGGACTTACTTACAAAATTGAAAGTACTTCTTTGGTAAGTATTAAAGATAAGGCTAAGGGTAAAATTCAAATCCTGTATGATCTTAAGCCAATTAGCGATGCTGACTTAGTTTTGTTGAAAATTTGGAATTCTGGAAATCAACCTATTCTTCAAACGGATTATGAAGATCCTATTACTTTTAATTTTGGTAGTAAGACAGAAATTTTAAGTCACGATGTCATAGAAACAGTACCTAATAATATTAAAAAGAGGTAGCACTCCACTAAGTGGTGAACGAGCCAGCCGATCTGGCGGCAGCTACAACCTCAGCAAGAACGTACTTGGGAGGTCGCCCTCGTGACCGTTTTGGTTGAGTTGGCTCAACCGTGACAGGTTTT
>JACDAE010000101.1 GCA_013695595.1 Ktedonobacteraceae bacterium
GGGTAGGGGCGCACGCAAGGTGACGCCCCTACCCCAATTCCCACGATAAATGGAGAGCCAAAACATAGGCCAGAAACCCGTAGAGGTCACGTGGGATTGCAAGTTAAGAAAGGTTAAACAGACATCATGGATATTTCAACCATAAAACAACTCATTGACGAGGGGAAGATCGAGTACATCAAAGTCGGTGCAGCCGATGTAGAGGGCGTCTATCGCGGCAAACGGGTGGCGTCACGCTTCTTTCTTGAATCCCTGGAGAGCGGCTTTGCACAATGCGATGTGCTCTTCGGGTGGGATATCGCGGAAAATGTGCTCCCCAATCTGGCCTTCAGCAACTGGGCAAATGGCTTCGCCGACATTGTGATGAAGCCTGACCTGAGCACCTTCGCCCTGGTGCCATGGGAGGAAAATGTTGCCTCCTGTATCTGTGACCTGTGGACCGAACACGGCGAGCAGGTGACGATCTCGCCTCGCTACATCCTGCAGACGCTTGTTGAGCGGGCGCGTTCGCTCGGCTACGAACCGATGGCCGCCTCCGAATTAGAGTTCCGCTTCTTCCGCGAGAACCAGGTCTCTCTGCGCGATAAGGATTTCGGACCCAATCTGACGCCCCTTAATCCTGGTATGAATTGTTATGTGATCAGCCAATCCAGTGCGGACGACCAGCTCCTGGGTCGCATCGCACGCATGATGCGTGACCACGGCGTCGAGATCGAAGGCTATAATCGTGAGCATGGACCAGGTATGTACGAAATGAACATCCACTATTCCAACGCTCTGGCCGCCGCCGATCGCACGATGCTCTTTAAGACTGGCGTCAAAGAGATCTGTCATCAGATGGGCCTGAGCGCGACGTTTATGGCAAAGTGGAGCGACCAGGAAGACGGCAGCAGTGGCCATTCCCATCTGAGCCTCTGGGATCGCAACCTTGAGCGCAACGTCTTCTGGGACGACAGCGCCGAGGGCCACATGTCGCAAACCATGCGCCATTTCCTTGCCGGAGTCCTGAACAAGATGCCGGAGTTCATGGTGCTTTACGCGCCCTTCATCAATTCATATAAACGCTACATTGAGGGCACATGGGCACCACTCAACACGACCTGGGGCATGGATAATCGCACATGTGCGGCACGTATCATCAATAATGGGCAGAAATCTATTCGCGTCGAAAATCGTGTTCCGGGCGCGGACGCCAACTTCTACCTGGTCTTCTCAGCAATGCTGGCAAGTGGCCTCTACGGAATTGAACGCAAGCTGGAGTTGCCTGAGCGGCTCTCTGGGAATGCCTACGATCCAGTGGTAGTCACAAAAGCCCTTGCGGAAGGCAAGATCCTGCCCCTGGCACGCAACCTGGTCGATGCCACACGCATGTTTGAGCAAAGTGAAGTCGCCAAAGAATTTCTCGGCAAAGATTTCGTTACACACTTCACCACCACACGCAAATGGGAAGTGCAGGAATATGAGAAGGCCGTGACGAATTGGGATCGTCGCCGCTACTTCGAGTTAGTATAAAAAACGGCTTCAAGAAAGGTCAAGGGACAGCAGGCAAGCAGACACCTATGGCCTTTCTCTCTATTTCTCGCTTCTATGCCTGTTCCCATTGGGAAGATCAAAAAGAAGGTGATCGCACCTCGGCTCGTTCGGCCTATGAAACAGTTGGCTTTCGGCAGATACATACCATTCGCAGCCGACAGAAGTGGTCAAATCAGGCGATGTAGATATAAAACCGGTAGAGATCATATTTATGACACCTAACAATTTATTGAGGAGTATTCAGACCTCATGCATATAATACCGTACACCAAAGGGAATTCTGGTAGGGAAGCCATTTATTATTGCATGGCATACAAAACCAGCGATACTCGAAATCGGTGAAACAAAATGAATTGACGATCCCACGGAATAATAAATGGCTTCCCTACCAGAATGATATTTCCCCACAAGGCAAACAGAGTAAGCGCTGATGAGCATTTCCGATTGGCTCAATCCATCTCCCTTGAGCTAACTCCATGTTCCTCTAACCTCAGCATGCTATAATCTTAATAGATATATAGAACAGCATATAATTAGATTGGCAGGCAGAACCTGCCCTCTCCACAGCAAAAGGGAATCAGACAGTATGGCGACGCAAGTAAAAACCGACACATCTGAACAGAAAACCATACACTACCTGCGCGGCACTCCCATCCTCGGCAACCTGCCGGAATATAGTAGGGACCGCCTCACGCTTCTCAAACGCATAGCGGCAGCCGGCGATGTCTACGGGATGCATTTTGGGCCATTTCCTGCCGTTATGTTCAACAAACCAGAACATATCCATAGTATCCTGGTCGAACATGCCTACGATTTCGATAAGGGCGACGCTATTCATAATATCTTTCGCCCTGTGGTTGGTGACGGCATTTTCACGAGCGAAGGCGATTTTCACCGTCGCCAGCGTAAGCTCATGGCTCCATCCTTCCAACCTCGTCATATCGCCAGCTATGCCACGATCATGGGCGACTATAGCGAGCAGATTCAGCAGACCTGGCAAGATGGTGCCATCGTCGACATCGACCAACAGATGACAAACCTGACGATGAGCATTATTGGGAAGGCGCTCTTTGATGCCGATGTCTTCGCCGAAACGGATGAGCTTGGCAAAGCAATGTCCGTTCTTTTTGCCCACGTTGCACAAAGGCTTTCAATGCTCCTGCCTCCACCTTATAGCTGGCCCCTGCCAGGCAACATACGGACACGCAAAGCGATGCAGATCTTGCGCAACTCGGTCCAACGTTTCATTGATGAGCGCCGCAATAGTACAACGGAGCGTAACGATTTCCTCTCCATCCTACTTCAGGCCAGGGATGAAGACGGCAATCCCATGAGCGATGATCAGCTAATGGCCGAATGCCTGACCCTCTTTGGGGCCGGTCACGAGACGACCGCCACGGCTCTCACCTGGACATGGTATCTGCTCTGCCAGCACCCGGAGATCTACCAAAAGGTTCTGCAAGAGGTCGATACCGTCCTGCAAGGTCGCACACCTACGTACGATGATCTGACAAAACTGCCGTATTGCTTGCAGGTCTTTAAGGAAACTCTGCGCCTCTACCCACCTGCATACGCAACCTCCAGACGTGCATTGCGCGATGTGCAGATCGACGGCTATCATGTCTCAAAAAATCAGGTCGCCCTGATTGCCCCCTATACATTGCATCGCCGTCCAGAATACTTTCCTGATCCGGAGAAGTTTGATCCCGAACGCTTCACACCTGCACGCGAGAAGCAACTCCCACGCAATGCGTTTGTGCCGTTTGGTGCCGGTCCACGCATCTGCATCGGCCTCTACTTCTCAATGATGGAAGGACACCTGTTGCTGGCAACGCTGGCCCAACGCGCGAAATTTTCACTGGTTCCGGGTCAGACGATTACGCCAGACCCCTTGCACCATCTGACATTGCGACCCGCCGGTGGGATACGTGTTGCGGTAACAAGACGGTAATTTTTGGACGAAAACAATGGGAAGTGGGTCGCTACGCCGATGCCCAGCAAGGATAGAAACACGCTCATTCTCAACCCTTGACAACACCCTCTGTATCGGGTACTCTCATGAGAGCGATCCCAGATAGAAATACTTAAATATTTGGCAAGGGGTAAAAGGACAGGCATGTCGCAGCTTACTATCGAAGACATCGCGCGGTTAGCACATGTCTCGCGCTCAACGGTTTCGCGTGTACTCAATGACCATCCTAGCGTACGACCTGAAGTACGTGACCGCGTCTGGGGTGTTATCAAGGAACATGGCTACGCTCCTCAAGCGGCGGCACGTCATCTGGTCACCCAACGCACACGCCTCATTGGAGTACTCTTCCCACGTAGTAATCAATATTTATTGGCAAATCCTGTCTATGCTTCCATTGGTCAGGGCGTCGGTCAAATGTGTACCAGGCGGGGCTATCTTGCCATGATCTCGCTCGGCCTGGGCGATATGGAAGAAAAAATGCTCTTCAATATGCTGCGCAGTCGCCACTTTGATGGTATTGTGCTCGTCAGTAGTGAGAGCCATGATCCCCTACCCTTTTTTCTGAAAGAAGCTCGCATTCCATACACGCGCATCGGTCATGACCCAGAAGGTGACGATGAGGCCTTTGTTGATGTCGATGATACTGAGGCCGCATATAAGGCAGTGAAACATCTGATCTCCCTGGGCCATCAACGCATCGCCATCATCAAAGGCCCGGCAGCAGAAGTATGCATTCCACGCCGCTATAGCGGATACATAAGGGCATTGCAAGAGGCTGGTCTACCCATTGATCCGTTATTGGTGGCAGAGGGGGATTGGTTGCATACAAGCGGCAAAGCGGGAATGGAACACTTTCTCCAATTGGAGCATCCACCAACCGCAGTCTTTTCCTGTAACGACATGATGGCTGCCGGTGCAATGCATGCCATCTATGAACAAGGTCTGCATATACCTGAAGATATCGCCATCGTGGGATTTGACGATGTCCCTCAGACACAAGTGATCATTCCTGCCCTCACCACGATCCGCCAACCGCACGAAGAGATGGGGAGCAAGGCCACAGAGATGCTCATAGATCGGCTTGAGGGCAAGGATGGGCAGATCAATCAGGTCATTTTCTCTACAACGCTTGTGATACGTCAATCCTGCGGCGCTCTACGCAATGATGCAACGAGAGAAGGTCTTCAGCACATTGCTCCCATTGCTTAATTTGAACCGCTAAGCAGAAAAGAGAGGGAACTCCAATGACGCGCGTTCGTCTTGAAAATATTGTAAAGGAATACGACAGCGTCGATCAGGTAACCCTGACTGGCTATAAAAATCCACCGGCGCTGCATGATGTGAGCCTGGAGATCAAGGATGGCGAGACAATGAGTATCGTTGGTCCATCCGGCTGCGGCAAAAGCACCATGTTAAAGGTTGTGGCTGGCCTGGAATTTCCGCAAAAGGGACACATCTTCTATAACGATTTCGACATCACCCAGATCAAACCACAGGATCGCGGCGTCGGCATGGTCTTTCAGGATTATGCCCTCTATCCCACCATGAAGGGCAAAGGGAACCTGGCATACTATTTCGAGATGCATGAACAGAGCAAAGAGGAGATGGAGGTTCGCGTTAAACAAACCGCCAAATTGATGGGCGTCGATTTTGAACTTTTGCTTAGTCGTCTGCCAGATACGCTCTCAGGAGGCGAGAAGCAGCGCGTCGCCATCGCCCGCTGCATTGTGCGTGACCCACTGGTCTTTTTGATGGATGAACCAATCGTCAACCTGGACGCAAAGAGGCGCGAACAGACACGGATCGAGATTAAGAAACTCCTGCGCAAATTCACTATCACGACGCTCTACGTCACCCACGATCAACAGGAAGCGGTCTTTATGGGCGATCGCATCACGGTGATGCGCAACGGAAGCATCGAGCAGGTTGGCACATTTGATGATCTCTACTATTCTCCAGCCAATCTGTTCGTTGCAACTTTTATCGGGACTCCTCCGTTAAATGTTTTGTCCGTCGAAATCACGGATGGGCACGTCATCATGCAGGGTGGGCGCTGGCAATTGCCGCCAGGCCTGGCGAATGCTATCCAATCAGGCAAGATGCGTCTGGGTGTGCGCCCGGAAGGCTGGCAACTGAACGCACCTGATGGCATATTCTTGCCCATAAGCCATATCGAACGCATTCCAACGGAACGCGCGGCCTTCATTCATGGATCACTCCTTGAGAGCCATGTGATTGCCGTTGCTTCTCTCGAACAACCAGAAATCAACCGTATCGCGATAACCCCCGATTGGGAACGCGTCTACTTCTTTGAAGCTGAGGGAGAAGGCGTCATCCATACACCCGGCGTACCCGATTTTTTTTGATAGTTTTTTCGCATGTAGCATAAAAAGCAGAGGAACACAGGGATGAGTGACTCAAACATAATTGTAGCGGAACATCTGGTAAAACAATTTCAGGAAAAAGTAGCGGTTAATGATGTCTCTTTGCATATCGGTCAGAGAGAGTTGCTGGTGCTCGTCGGTCCATCTGGCTGCGGGAAGACAACGACGCTACGCCTGCTAGCGGGCCTGGAACCTGTCACGAGCGGCAAGATTCAATTTGGCGACCGCCTTGTGAACGAGATACGGCCTAAAGATCGCAATATTGCGATGGTCTTTCAAGACTACGCTATTTTTCCCCACATGACGGTCTTTGAAAACATCGCCTACGGACTCCGTTCGCGCCATACTGCTGGCAGCATCATCAAAGAGCGAGTTCCAAATGCCGCAAAGATGTTTCGCATCGATCACCTGCTCAAGCGCAAGCCGCGTCAATTGAGCGGAGGCGAACGGCAACGAGTCGCCCTGGCACGCGCCCTGGTGCGTGATGCAGATCTGTATCTGTACGATGAACCACTCGCCAACCTGGATGCCCAGTTACGTCATCAGGCACGTGAGGATATTTTGCTCCTGCATCGCGAGAAGGAAAAGCCCAGTGTCTACGTTACACATGACCAATCGGAAGCAATGGCATTAGGGGATCGCATCGCCGTTATGCGCGACGGCAAGATTCAACAGATCGGCACCGGCACCGAACTCTATGATAGACCACTGAGCGAGTTCGTTGCCTTCTTCATTGGCACTCCCAGCATTAATCTCTTTGATGCAGAACTAAAAGCGGAAGAAGATGCCATCGATCTCATCACATCATCGTTCACGCTACGCCTTCCCGTCGAGATGCATGAGAAGGTACAGGAAGCGATCGGGAAAAGGGTCAACCTCGGCATTCGGCCAGAAGACCTGCAATCGCCGAAAAGTGCTCAGTTTCCAGTCAGCGAGGAAAACACCATCCACGGCATGGTTAACGTCATTGAACCAACGTCAGCCGGCTGTACCGTCTACCTGAGCATGCTGGAAGATGAACCAAAAGACTTTGTTGCCACCTTCAAAGCACGCTTACCCGCCAGCTATATTGGACGCGAGGTGCCATTAGCGGTGAACAGACGCAAGATGCACCTCTTCGATCAAGAGACTGGACGGTCGCTATTATATGGCTAAAAATCCTGCAAGGAGGCTTCAATGATGAGTGATTTGGAAGTACAGGGACTGGTAAAACGTTTCGGCACTAATCTCGTGGTGGATAGGGTCAGTTTCCACGTCAACGACGGCGAATTCTTTGTCCTCCTGGGTCCATCGGGCGGCGGGAAAACCACGATTCTACGCATGATCTGTGGATTAGAAGTGCCCGATGATGGGAGAGTCGTGCTCAATGGGCAGGATGTGACGAAGCTCAATCCACGCCAACGCAATCTAGGCATGGTCTTTCAGGACTACGGACTCTATCCATCAATGGATGTCTATGGCAATATCGCCTATGGACTGGAGGCTCGCCGCGTTCCAAAGGGCGAGATCCAGAAGCTAGTGCCACAAGCGGCGGCTAAACTGGGACTGACGCCGCATCTCCGCCGCAGCATTAACGATCTGTCAGGTGGTGAACAGCAGCGC
>JACDAE010000173.1 GCA_013695595.1 Ktedonobacteraceae bacterium
GGTTCACCGATGGCTTGACCTGCGAGCACCCCAACCGCCGTTCCCACTCTCACCAGATGACCCGTTGCGACATCTGCCCCATAACAGGAGCTGCACAAACCATAAGGCGTTTGACACGAGAGGGGAGACCGTACGCGGACGCATTCCACACTGCTTGTAAGCAGCTTCTCAACCAGCTCTTCATTGAGAAATGTGCCAGCCTCAAGATTGCCAGCCTTCTCCGCTAACACACGTCCGATAATCAGTGAGCGCATCGTTGCAAGACCGAGACGACGGGCCTCTTTCTGTGTGATACGCAATCCCTCGGTCGTGTGACAATCCTCTTGCGTCACGATGGCCTCCGTGCCAACTTCCACCAGACGCCGTGTCAGATAGCCTGACATTGCTGTGTTTAAGCTGCGATCCATGAAGCCTTTGCGTGCTCCTGAGGCGGCGATGAAAATCTCCCAGACCAGCAATCCCAGCAGATAATTGCTGAGGACGGGAATAGGGAGAATCTTGCCAGACGGATTCGCCATCAGGCCACGCATCCCACTTAGTTGCCGGATTTGCTGAAATTTCGCTTTGGTCGCCCCTGATTTCACAATGGTCATGATCGTCCCATAGGGATCAAGAACCTCTTTGAGCTTTTCGCTGACCTGTTCCGTGACCTCCGTCCAAATTTCAACGACCTGACGATACCACTCCTCATAGGTCACTTCACCCGCATGAGAGAGCGCATCGACTTCCTCTACCCGCTTGTGCCCTTGTTCTATCAGCGCTTCACGTTCCGGTGGAATGGTGATGTCGCTGATAGCAAAGCTGATCCCGCTCTTGGTAGCATACTGATACCCGAGCCGTTTCATCTCGTCCAATAGATGAACGGTCGCGTCCTCTCCGCAACATGAAAGGGATTCGGCAATGAGCGCCTTGAGTGCCTCCTTGTTCATGGGATAGTTGCGATAGCGTAATGGTTGGGGAAGAATCTCGTTGAAGAGCAAGCGTCCCACCGTTGTTTCAATGCGTCCACGCCTGGGAGCCTGCTGTTCGGTGGGAGTGTCATAGATCTGGTGGTCATCGACACGCACTACGATCTGGGTGTGCAAGTCGATATGACCAGTCGCATGGGCAAGCAATGCCTCATTGCGATCGGTGAAGATATGCCGCGCCTGTTTCTCCGTTGGTCGATCTTCCGTAAGGTAGAAACAACCGAGTACGATCTCCTGGCTCGGCGAAATGGATGGCTCACCAGATGCGGGATGGCGCAGATTGCGCGTGGAGAGCAGAAGACGGCGTGCTTCCTCCTGGGCTGCTTCTGATAAGGGAACGTGGATGGCCATCTGATCACCATCAAAATCAGCGTTGAATGCGGAACACACGAGGGGATGCAGTTGGATGGCTTTGCCTTCAATCAGCCGAGGTTGGAATGCCAGAATACCCAGCCGATGCAAGGTTGGGGCGCGGTTCAAGAGTACGACCCGCTCAAAGAGGACCTCGTCCAGGAGATCCCAGATACGCCCATCTTGTCGTTCCACCATGCGTTTAGCGGCTTTCGGACTCCTCGCCAATTGTCGGTCGAGCAATTTGCTCATGAGAAAGGGTTTGAAGAGTTCGCAGGCCATCTCTTTGGGGATACCACACTCATGCAGCAAGAGCGTTGGCCCGACGACAATGACCGAGCGACCAGAGTAGTCAACGCGCTTGCCCAGGAGATTGCGCCGGAAACGACCTTGTTTGCCCTGCAAGACATCCGTCAAACTTTTGAGGGGTCTGGATCGTGAGTCTGTGAGTCGTTTCTTTTTGTGCGCATTATCAAAGAGCGCATGACAGGCATCTTGCAGCAGACGACGTTCATTGTTGAGGATCACTTCCGGGGCGTGCAGATCAAGAAAGCGTTTCAAGCGAAGATTGCGATTGATCACACGGCAATACAGATCGTTCAAGTCAGAAGAGGCAATCCGGCCTCCATCTAAGATGAGCAATGGTCTGAGTTCTGGAGGAAGCACCGGAAGAACAGTGAACACCATGCAGCCAGGATTTTGCCCGGATGAGCGAAATGCCTCAACAACCTGTAAGCGTTTGAGGGTCTTTGGGGAGGGAGTATCATGTAAGTCGATCTCGTCGTAAAGGTGTGCGGCCAGGTCATCAAGATTTATCGTGTTCAGACGGAGACTGATCGCCTCTGCCCCCGTTTTTGCTTGAAAGACACCGGGGTACAGCATGGAAAGGGTGCGATATTGCCTCTCTTCTAAGAGATCCCCAGGTTTCATGGCTAGAAGCTGTTCATGCGAGGTTCTTTCCGTCTCGTCTTTTGGGCGACGCCATTCCTTGCCTCGTTCCTCTTCATCTATATCAAGCACGAGATAGCGCTGATAGCCGAGAAGAGCGGAAAGCTGCCATGGCGAGAGATCCACAAGCACGCTTATCGTGCGTGTATACCAGGGATGAACAATGGGGGCTGCAAGCTCAATGTGTCCCATGCGTTCTCGCCGTACGGTGGCAGAAGTGAGTTCGACGCCACATTTATTACAGACCATCCCAGGCCGCCTCTCGTGCCGATATTTGCCACAGGCGCACGACCAATCGCGGGTTGGGCCAAAGATACGCTCACAAAAGAGTCCATCTTTTTCCGGCTTCTGCGTGCGATAATTCAGCGTCTCCGGCCTGGTGACCTCGCCATAACTCCACCTGCGGATCTGCTCCGGACTGGCGAGGCCGATGCGTAGAGCGCTGATGGCGTTGAAAGCTCCCATGGATCACCTCTGATGAACGATAATATAAATAGCCGGTACTGCCAATTAGAATTGCCGATAAGAAAGGGAAAGAGAGTGGATAGTCAATCAGCGCATTCGACACCTTTGACAAGACATGCAGACAGCAGATTCTCCTTACATATTCAGCAAGATAGGCCATGTTTGGTCATGCAGGTCTCATCTCAATGGCGAGAAATGAAATGGCGCGAACCCCGAGTGGAGATGTGGGGGCAAGCCTCCGCATTTTGATCGACTGAGGAGGTGCAGGAGGTGGCATGGAGGCAGTCGAGGCGAAATGTGGAGGATGCGAACGGAGCCTGTTGTCCCGGAAGGTTGGTGTGGATAGGGGAGGGACAGCAGGCGCATGTTCGCACACATCGTGGAGGTCGAGTGCTGAACGGTTCCGATAATGAGCAGGACCTGAACCCCGCTGCGCATTACGGAAGTGAACGGTTCCGATAATGAGCAGGACTCGACCCTCACTGCTCATTATCACAACGAAATCTTGCGATAATGAGCAGGACCTAACCCTCACTGCGCATTACCAGCGTGCGAGAGCACACAAGAAGGGCCACTTCACTGGACAGATGACCAGGAAATGGCCTAGCATGACACAACTGAATATCAAACAGAGGTGTCATGTGAAAAAGGATACAGAAATTCGGCTTTATCTGCAAGAGAGGAAAAAAGGAATGACCCAACGGGTCGCAGCAGCACGAGCGGGGATCGGGGAACGAACGGCTCGCACCTATGAGCGGGCGGGAGTCCTGCCTTCCCAACGCAAACGTCTGCATGATTGGAAAACACGCGAAGACCCTTTTGAGGAAGATTGGCCCTGGGTCGTCTCGCAATTGGAGCGTGATCCAGCTCTTCAAGGATCGACGCTCTTTGCTCGGCGCGAGCGTTTTGCCAGTGGGGAGTCGATCATCACTCCCTTTCGGCTACGCCTTTTGCACACCTCCTCCTTCCTCCTGTGGAAAACGGTTCGCCGTTGCCGCTAGAACCCGAGGAATGGGAGCAGTTACTCCTGGCCTGTTATCCTCCAAGAGAAACCGGCGCAGGTGCCAATCTGGCGGCGGCACGCAATCGTGCTATTCTCTGGGTGCTTTTTGACACTGGGATGCACTCCACCGAGATCTGTCGGCTCTGCCTGGGAGATGTGGATCGTGAGCAAGGAATGCTGCGGGTTCAGGGAAAAGGCACGGCTGCGCGATGGCTCACCCTCGGGCCCGAGGGGCAGCGCCATCTGTCGGCCTATCTCGATCAGTACCGTTTGAAGATGGAAAAGTCTGTCAAGCAAGGGCATACTC